>CANPVW010000301.1 GCA_947581745.1 Candidatus Benthicola azotiphorus | reverse complement strand
AGTGGTCGCCATCGCCGACACCAACGCGGACCCGGACAGGCTCACCATCGCGATCGCCGGGAACGATGATGCGATCCGCTCGGTATCGCTCATCACCGGTGCCATCGCGGACGAGATCCTGATCGCCCGCCGCGAGGCGCCGGATGCGGCCGGTGGGCGGGACGAGGGCAGCGCACTCACGTATTCGTCGGACGTAGGCGGCACGGAAGCAGCCGATGGCAAGCGGAAGAAGAGGCCGAAGCGCCGGCCGCGTCCGGAGTTGATCAAGCGTCGGCGGCACGCGTCGGATCCGGAGGCCGGGGAGACTGGTGACGAGGACTCCGAGGACGAAGCCAACGAGGAGATCACCGAAGCCGGCGTTTCCGGAGCGGATGGCGCGGGAGTACCGTCGGAAGAGGCCGCTGAGACGGAGGAGGTGGCGGTCACCGCGGAAGCGGCGGCGGGTGAAGACGGGGACGGAAGAGACCCCGGCTCACCCTGAGCGACGCGAAACGGTGGGCCACTTCGGTGGCCCATTTTTTTTGGCCGGGTGCGGAATGAAACAGGTGCCGGAACGGCACTCCTGGATAACGAATCGAAACGAAGAAGGGAAATAGGAGATGTCAACGATCACGGCGGGTGCGGTGAAGTCCTTGCGTGACCGGACGGGTGCGGGAATGATGGATTGCAAGAGGGCGCTGCTCGAGACGGGAGGCGACGAGGAACAGGCGATCGATCTTCTCCGTCAATGGGGGTCTGCCAAGGCGGCGAAGAGAGCCGAGCGCGAGATGTCCGAGGGCGTCGTGGCGATCGCGCAGGACGAGTCCGGTGCGGGGATGGTCGCGGTTTCGAGCGAGACGGACTTCGTAGCGCGCAACGACGACTTTCAGAGTTTCGCGACTCGCCTCGCGGAAGCGGTGCGCTCGGCCGATTTGCCGGACGGCGAGATCTTCGCGGGAGCGACGATCCTCGAGCGAGAGGGATTCGAGGATCTGGCCGGCGATCTCGCGTCCCTTCGCGCGACGATCGGCGAGAACCTGGAAGTGCAGAAGGCCGTGCGGGTGAGTGCGCCGGAGGCCGGGGAACTGGGTTCCTACCTGCATTTCGGCGGACGGATCGGGGTGCTGATCGAGCTCTCGGGCAGTTCGGCGGACTCGTCGGGCCTGGCGAAGGACCTGGCAATGCACGTGGCCGCGACGAACCCGATGGGGGTCTCGCCGGAGGACATCCCGGCGGAGGACAGGGAACGGGAGCGCGCCTTCCTGGTCGAGCAGGCGAAGGCGGAGGGCAAGCCGGAGCAGATCGCCGAGAAGATCGTCGAGGGCCGGATGCGGAAGTACTTCGAGGAGAACACGCTTCTGAAGCAGAGTTTCGTGAAGGATCCCGACACGAGGATCGAAGATCTCGTGGCCAGCCATGGCTCCGACGTGAGCGTTCGCCGATTCGTGCGCTTCGCGATCGGAGGTTAGAGAGGCACACGTGCCTGAGCTGAAATACCCCCGGGCCCTGGTCAAGCTCTCGGGCGAATCGCTGGCGGGTGACCAGGGCTTCGGAATAGAGCCCGAAGTCGTCGACCGCCTCGTGCTCGAGATCGAGAAGGTGTACGAAGCCGATGTGAGGCTCGGTCTGGTCGTCGGCGGTGGCAACATCGTGCGCGGGGCCGTCGCCAGCGCGCGGGGCATGGATCGTGTGTCGGCGGACTACATGGGCATGCTCGCCACAGTGATCAACGCGCTGGCCCTCCAGGACGCTCTCGAGAGGCACGGGATAGAGTCCCGGGTGATGACGGCGATCCGCATGGAGCAGCTGGCCGAGCCGTACATCCGCAGAAGGGCCCTGCGCCACCTCGAGAAGGGCCGGATCGTGATCTTCGCCGGTGGGACCGGGAACCCCTATTTCTCGACTGACACGGCGGCCGTGCTCAGGGCGATCGAGATGGAAGCCGATGTGATCCTCAAGGCAACGAAGGTGGACGGGGTCTATTCAGCGGATCCCGTGCACGAGCCGGATGCCAAGTTCCTTCCCGATCTGACCTACCGGGAGATCATCAACAAGGAGCTGGCCGTGATGGACTCGGCCGCCGTGTCGCTCTGTCGTGACAACGACCTGCCGGTGATCGTTCTGAACATCCGCAAGCCGGGGGCGATACTCGCGGCGCTCCGCGGCGAGAGGATTGGTACACTAGTCACCTGAAGGGGGAGATCAGATGCTCAGCCCGACGCTGAAGGAAGCCTCCCTGCAGATGGACCGGAACCTGGAGGCCATCTCGCACGAGTTCGCCGGCGTGCGCACCGGAAAGGCGACGCCGGTGCTCCTGGACACGGTTCAGGTGGACGCGTACGGATCCAAGATGCCGCTCAAGCAGACCGCCACCGTCACGGCCCCCGAGCCTCAGATGATCGTGGTCCAGCCCTGGGACACGAACCTGGTCGGCACGGTGGCGAAGGCGATCCAGTCGGCGGACCTGGGCCTCAACCCGTCCGTGGACGGAAACGTCATTCGCGTGAGCATTCCCCCGCTCAACGAGGAACGACGCCGCGAGATGGTGAAAGTCCTGCACAGGATGACCGAGGAGGGTCGAGTGGCCGTCCGCCACGCCAGGCACAAGGCCAAGGCCGAAATCGAGCGTCAGAAGAAGGACGGCGAGATCGGTGAGGATCGGATGCGCCGCGAGCTCGACGCGCTCGACGAGCTCACCGCCGGCCACATCTCCAAGCTCGACACGATGCTGGAACGCAAGGAGAAGGAAGTGATGGAAGTATGACGGCAACCAATGGTGCGGAAACGGAGACGGCGGGCGAGGAGGTCGTCGTGGCTCCGGACGTGGGCCTGCCGACCCGCCTGAACGTCCGACGCGCGTTCGAGGTCTACGTTCTGGGTCGGGACCGGACACTCGCTCCGGACGAGAAGGACCGTGCCGTGCCGGCCGGCGCCCCCACTCCGGTGACCGGGCGGGACGGCGGCGAGGCACCAGTGGTCGCCGCCGCCGCGGTCTCCGTTCCTCACGAGCTGAGCTTCGATCGAGGCGCGGGTACCTGGCGTCTTCGCCGAAGCCCGTCGAAGGAGGGAGCGCCGTCAGCCTGACGTCTGTTCGAGCTCCGGTCCGTCGGGATCTTCAGGACCGCCTGCGCGCGCATCTGTCGAGCCAGCCGGAGCTGATTCCGGCGGGATCCCGAGTGATCGTCGCCGTGTCGGGCGGACCGGACTCGACGGCCCTGCTCCACCTGCTCTCCCGCCTGGCCCCGGAACTCGACCTCCGGCTGGAAGTCGCGCACTTCGATCACGGCGTTCGGGCTTCCTCGTCGGCGGATGGCGAGAGGACCGGCGATCTTTCAGCTCGCCTCGGCCTGCCGTTTCATCTCGGAGCGCCGGATCGACCGTTGAATGTCGACCAGGCCAGCCTGCGTGACTCCCGGTACGGGTGGCTCGCGGCCATCACCCGCTCACGGAACGCCGACCGTCTCGCGGTCGGGCACAACGCGGACGACCAGGCCGAGACGGTGCTGTTCCGGGTGATGAGGGGGACCGACCTTCGGGGGTTGAGCGGGATCCCCGCGAGGCGCGAGGCTATCGTGAGGCCTCTTCTTCCGTTTTGTCGCCGGGAGCTCATCGAGTACCTGGAGATCCTGAGCGAGACCTGGATCGAGGATCCGTCCAACGCGGATCCACGTTGGGTGCGGGCTCGCCTGAGGGCCGACGTGCTGCCGGCGCTCGAGCTCGCGTGCCCAGGCGCCACCGCACGCCTCGTCAGCCTGGGGAGGGCGGCACAGGCGGCGACCGACCTGGTGGAAGGACTGGCGACACGCCTGCTGGGCGAATCCGTCCTCCCTTCCGCCCGCCCCGGCCGGGTCGAGCTGACGAGAGATCGCCTCCTCCGCGCTGGGACCGAGCTCCAGTCGCTGGCCCTCATCGTGCTCGCCCGGATGGCCGGCATCGCGCTGTCGGCGGGAGGAACCCGTGCGGGGGTGGAGTTTATCAGCGTGGGCCGCAGCGGTAGCCGCGTGGCGATCGGAGGAGGGCTCGAGGTGGCGAGAGAGTTCGACCGTATCGTCATCGGGGGCGGCGCGGCGTCGGCCACCGTATCCGAGCTCGAAGTGCATGAAGGCACGGGGGCGGGAGTAGTCAGGATCGGCGAACGGGAGCTGGCAGTTCGCTGGCGCCCGGCGGTGCCCGGGTCGCGGCCCCCGGGGCGGATTGCCGTTGCCGTGTCGCCGGGTCATTATCCCTTGATGTTCAGGGGTTGGCGACACGGGGACAGAATCCGACTCGCCGGCGGTACCCGGAAGCTCAAGAAGCTGTTCGGCGATCACAGGATCCCTGTCAGCGAGAGGGTCCGCGTTCCGGTACTCGCCGACCGCCTGGGAAACGTCCTGTGGGTCGAGGGACTCGCGACGGCCGAAGCCGATCGCGGGATTACGCGAGGAGTTTCTCTGGTGGAGTTCGACTTACGTGATGAATGACCAGGCGCGAGCTGGTGCGCCGTACCTGACCGAGGAAGGATTGAGGGCGCGCACCGGGGGCCGGGAGCTCAAGCGCGTCGTCTTCGGCGCAGAGGCCATCGACGTCCGCGTTCGGGAGATGGCGGCCGAGATTACGGAGCACTACGATCCGGCCGACGATGTTCTCGTGCTGGGCCTGCTGAAGGGCTCCTTCATATTTCTCAGCGACCTCGTCCGTCACATCGACCGACCCCTGCACCTGGATTTCATCGTGGCCTCCAGCTACGGCGCGGGTACCACGTCGTCGGGCGATGTGAAGCTCCTGTACGACCCCACCGCGCCGATCGAGGGCCGCCACATCATCCTGGTCGAGGACATCGTCGACAGCGGCAACACGATCAATCGGCTCGCACGGGCGCTCGAGTACCGCTCACCGGCCTCGATCGAGCTTTGCGCCCTTCTGCACAAGCACATCGCGGAAGACCTCGAGCTGGAGCCCCGCTGGGTGGGATTCGACGCACCGGAGGAGTTCCTGGTCGGCTACGGGCTTGACCACGCTGAAGATTTCCGACATCTCCCGTTCGTGGCCAGCATCTGAGCCGATCGCGGGAATCGCACAGGAAGGGCTGAAGTGGCGAAGACGAACCAGAACGACGGGAACAAGGACCAGAAGGCGGGGCGCTTCCTGAGGACGGCGTCCTTCTGGGCCCTCGTGATCCTGATCCCGCTGGCCATATTCCAGGTGATGGAGACGAGCCGGCAGCTGCAGAAGGAGCTCACCTACACCGAGTTTCGCGAGCAGCTGGATGGAGACAACATCAAGTCGGCGACGTTCACCGAGGGTCGGAAGATCGAGGGCGAGCTGAGGACCCCGATGCAGGTCGATGGACAGCCGATCGACCAGTTCCATACGCTGCTTCCGACCGAGGCCAGTCAGGATCTGATCGACCAGCTCGAGACGGCCGGTGTCGAGGTCAAGGCGGAGGAGACGGGAGCGAACTGGGTCAGCTACCTGATCTCGGTCCTCCCGTGGATCCTCATCATCGGCCTCTGGTTCTTCTTCTTCCGGCAGATGCAGGCGGGTGGGTCGCGCGCCTTCAGCTTCGGAAAATCAAAGGCCAAGCTCCTCACGGGAGACACGCCGCACGTCACTTTCGCCGACGTTGCCGGAGCCGACGAGGCGAAGGAGGACCTGAAAGAGATCATCGAGTTCCTCAAGGACCCTGCCAAGTTCAGAAGGCTGGGAGGGAGGCTCCCGAAGGGGGCTCTGCTCGTGGGCCCGCCGGGAACCGGGAAGACGCTTCTCGCCAGGGCAGTCGCGGGCGAGGCAGGCCGTCCCTTCTTCTCGATGAGCGGCTCGGACTTCGTGGAGATGTTCGTGGGCGTCGGTGCGAGTCGCGTTCGCGATCTGTTCGAGCAGGGAAAGACCCACGCCCCGTGCATCATCTTCATCGACGAGATCGATGCGGTGGGCAGGCACCGCGGCGCCGGGCTCGGGGGCGGGCACGACGAGCGGGAGCAGACCCTGAACCAGCTGCTCGTGGAGATGGACGGCTTCGAGTCCAACGAAGGGGTCATACTGCTCGCGGCGACGAACCGGCCCGACGTCCTCGATCCGGCGCTCCTCAGGCCGGGGAGATTCGACCGCCAGATCGTCGTCGACAGTCCCGACGTCAGGGGCAGGGAAGGGATCCTCCGCGTTCACACCAAGGAGATTCCGCTTTCCGAGGACGTGGAGCTGAAGGTCCTGGCCAAGGGAACGCCGGGCCTCTCCGGAGCGGATCTCGCCAACATCGTGAACGAGGCCGCTCTCCTTGCCGCCCGCAAGGACAAGGACCGGGTGTACATGGAGGACTTCGAGGTCGCCAAGGACAAGGTGATGCTGGGTGCCGAACGCCGCAGCCTGGTGATTTCCGAGGAGGAGCGACGGGTGACGGCGTACCACGAGGCCGGACACGCGGTCATCGCGCGGCGGGTTCCCGGGCTGGATCCACTCCACAAGGTGACGATCGTGCCGCGTGGCCGGGCCCTCGGCGTCACCGCGTCTCTGCCGGAAGAGGACCGCCACAACTACACGAAGGGCTGGCTCGAGGGCCAGCTGGTGATGCTGTTCGGCGGCCGCGTGGCCGAGGAGATGGTGTTCGGCCCCGCGAAGATCACCACCGGAGCCGGAAACGACATCGAGCGCGCAACAATGATCGCGAGGCGGATGGTCACGCAGTTCGGCATGTCGGATGCGCTTGGGCCGATCGCCGTGGGCGAGCAGGAGCACGAGATCTTCCTCGGTCGAGAGTTCAGCCAGCGACGCGAGGTATCGGACAAGACGGCCGAGCTCGTGGACGCTGAAATCAAGCGCATTCTGGATGACGCCTACTCGAATGCGGAGCGGGTGTTGAACGAGAGCCGCGACCTGCTGGGCGCCATCGCGGAGGCCCTTCTGGAGCGCGAGACGCTTGACCTGGACGACGTCCGCATCCTCGAGGAAGGCGGCAAGCTGCCGCCCCTCAAGAGTCCCCACCCCATCGCCGAGCCGGCAACGCCACCCGCCGCGCCGGTTCGCCGACCGGATGAATCTCCCCTCGAGGATGCAGGGGGCGAACCTTCACCGGCGCTGGCCTGAACCGGGTGATGGCGGGCCCGGGCGGAGCGGTCCTGAGTCCAGAGACCTGGTCGGTGTGCGGCCGCGAGATTCGCGCCGATCGGCCCGTCGTACTGGGTGTGCTCAATCTCACTCCCGATTCCTTCTCGGATGGCGGGAGCCTCGCCGGACCCGAGGAGGCGCTCGCTCGCGCAGAACAGATGCGGTCGGAGGGGGCGGACCTGATCGACGTCGGCGGCGAGTCGACCCGACCGGGCGCGAGGGCGGTCGCTCCGGAGCAGGAATGGGAGCGGATCCGGGCGGTCGTGCGAGGACTCGCGAAGCGCGGGATCCCGGTGTCGATCGATACGACGAAGGCGGTGGTCGCTGAACGCGCGGTGGACTGCGGAGCGGCTGTCCTGAACGACGTGTCCGGTCTGCGCAACGACCCCGATCTGGCCGGCGTCGCGGCTCGCGCCGGGGCGGGACTGATCCTGATGCACATGCGAGGAACGCCCCGCACGATGCAGCGAGACGTGGAATACGCGGACCTCCTCGGAGAGGTGAAGGAGTCGCTGCGGCGGTCGATGGCGGTTGCCGTCGAGCGCGGCTGTCACGAGGGCCAGCTCGTGATCGACCCCGGGATCGGGTTCGGAAAGTCGGCGCAGGGCAGCCTCGAGCTGATCGCGGGGATCGGCCGGTTGCTCGACCTGGGCCGGCCCGTACTGGTGGGACCGTCTCGAAAGTCGTTCATCGGCAGGGTTCTCGACGTGTCCGTCGAGCAGCGGCTCGAAGGGACCATCGCGGCCTGTGTGACGGCGTTCGAGCGGGGGGCGCGTCTCTTCCGGGTGCACGACGTTCGGCCGGTCCGGCGCGCTCTCGATCTCGCGTGGGCCGTCCGGATGGCGGGCGGGCGAGCCGGTTGATATGAGCTCCGTCTTCGACTACCTCGGCTTCCTGCTGGAACAATTCGCCTGGAAGGACCTCGCGGAGATTCTGGTCGTCGCGTGGCTGGTCTACCGCATCCTGCTCATGTACACGGGGACGCGAGCATTTCAGGTGCTCCTCGGCTTCGTGTTCCTCGTCTCGGTGTACGTCCTGTCCCAGGCCGCCGGACTGAGGCTGATCCCGTACATCCTGTCCCAGGTCTTCACGTACGGTGCGTTCGCGTTGATCGTGATCTTCCAGCAGGAGATCAGGACGGCCCTCGCCCGACTCGGCCGATCGCGGCTGTTCCAGGTGTTCGCCCGGAGAGAGCAGCAGGAAGTCGTCGAAGAGATCGTTCGAGCGGCGGACCGCCTGGCCAAGGCGAAGATAGGCGGCATCATAGCCGTCGAGCGCCAGGTCGATCTGGCGAATCACGTCGATCACGGCACCCCGATCAACGCACAGGTCACGGCCGAGCTGCTGACCACCGTCTTCACGCCGTATTCGCCCCTGCACGACGGTGCGGTGATCGTGCGCAGGGACCAGATCGCTTATGCCGGCTCGGTCATCCTGCGTCTCTCGGAGTCCCCGACCCTGGATCGGTCGCTCGGGACCCGCCACCGCGCGGCGCTGGGGCTGTCAGAGGAGACGGACGCGCTGGTGGTGGTCGTTTCCGAGGAGACGGGGCAGATCTCCCTGGCGCACCGCGGGGTCCTGTTCCGCGGCCTGAAGCCGGACGATCTCGCGTCCCGCCTCGCGGCGGGCGGCGAGGAGGAGATCTCCCCCGCCGCGTCGGCGAGGCTCCAGACCCTGGACCCGGTGGAGAGGTCGGGGGTAGTGGCGGCAGGAAGCGATACGGGGGTCTGAATCGCGTTGACGCGGCCTCGGAACCCCGGTAAACTACCATTTCTCGAGCGGAAGAGCTGCTTCGTCCACGGAAAACGGAGACGGTCGGGTGCAAGACACCAGCTATGAGCTGCTGACGATCTTCCGGGACGGGGGATTCATGATGATCCCTCTCGTCCTGTGTTCCCTGGTGGCGCTCGGGGTGATCCTCGCCAAGGGATGGACCCTTCTCGTCGCCCACGTCGATTCCCAGAAGCTCCTCAAGCACATAGAAGAGCTCGGCACGACCGGACGCCTCGACGAAGCCATGCAGACGGCTCGCGAGACCCGGGGACCCGTGGCCGCCATCCTCGTGTCAGGCCTGACGCGCGTCAAGGACGAGCAGACGGGCAAGGACATCGAGAAGGCCATTTCGACGACGGGCAGCATCGAGCTCGACTTTCTGGAGCGCGGGATGAACGTCCTCGCGACCATCGCGAACGTGGCTCCGATGCTGGGCTTCCTGGGAACGGTGATCGGGATGATCGCGGCCTTCGCGGCGATCGAGGCGGCGGGCCAGGTGGAGCCGGCGCTGGTGGCCTCCGGCATCAAGGTCGCCCTCATCACGACCGCTGCCGGGCTGGCCATAGCGATCCCCGTGAACATCTTCTACAACTGGTTCGTGAGTCGCATCGACACGCTGATCATGGACATGGAGAAGGGGGCCCAGGCGGTTCTGGACCTCATCTGGAACGCCGAGGCTCGGAAGCGCGCGGAGGCGCGCTGAGCGGGCGGGCACAGTGGCATACACGCTGTGAAGCGAGGTTGATGGAAACATGCCGATTCTGAATCGCAAGGCGCGGGTGTCTGACGAGATTCCGACAGCCTCGATGGCGGACATCGCCTTCCTGCTGCTCGTG
>CANPVW010000300.1 GCA_947581745.1 Candidatus Benthicola azotiphorus | reverse complement strand
GGGTTTCCTCGTATTCCGCCGCCGGGTCCGAATCCACGACTACGGCGCCGCCTGAATGGAAGGTGACGCGTTCTCCACCCGCGACCGCGATGCGGATCGACACGCTCGTGTCCATGTCCCCGGCGAAACCGAGATAACCCAGCGCTCCGCAGTAGGGGCCCCGGGCCACCGGCTCGAGCTCAGAGATGATCTCCATGGCCCTGATCTTCGGGACGCCCGTGACCGAGCCGGACGGGAAGGTGGCCATCAGCAGGTCGACCGGCGTCCGTTCCTCGCTGAGCCGGCCTTCGATCGTGGACACCAGGTGATGCACGGTCTCGAACGACTCGACACGAAACAGGTCCAGCGCACGTACCGAGTCGGGGCTGCACACGCGGGACAGGTCGTTTCGCAGCAGGTCGACGATCATCAGGTTCTCGGCCCGATCCTTCACGCTGGACTGCAGGGACTCGGCGAGCCGCCGATCCTCCTCGGGGTCTTCGTCGCGCGGACGCGTGCCCTTGATCGGTCTCGTCTGTACGCTGCCACCCGCCGTGGCGCGGAGGAAGCGTTCGGGCGAAGTGCTGAGGACCGAGTATCCGCTTGCGCTGAAGTAGACACCGAAAGGCGCCGGGCTGGCCTCACGGAGCCTGCGATACAACCGGGTGTGCTCTTCTCGCGATGCGATCTCGAATCTCTGTGACAGGTTGACCTGGTAGACGTCTCCCGCCCGGATGTATTCGATCGCGCGTCGCACGGCGGCCCGGTAGCCCTGTCGTGAGAAGGTGGAGCGCAGGCCCGGTGCCCCGGGCGCCGGGTACGTGCGGGGCGTCGAGGTGGCCGAGAGGTCCTGCCCGATGCCGCGTCTGGAGATTCGATTCTCAGCCGGCGGCGGTCCACCATCCAACCAGGCGAGGGCAGCTCTCATGCGTCTCGCGGCGTGACGGACGGCGGCATCCCCTGCGTATGGCGCCCCCGTGGATGCAAGCCAGCAGCGTTCCTCCAGGTGGTCCCAGCCCACGACGAGATCATACAGCCCGATCTCCAGGTCGGGCGTTGGAACGTCCCGGATGCCGGCTTCGGGGATCCGCTCGAGGTGGGCTGCCAGCTCGTAGCCGAACATCCCGGCCGCACCGCCGCAGAAGGGAGGCAGGTCCCCGCGGTCGGTCAGGCGGTGCCTCCGCAGGGCGCCGGCCAGCTCGACGAACGGACCGTTACGCGCGCGCTGAACCCCGCGCGGCCCGATCCACTCCGCCCGTCCGCACCGCCCGCGCAGCACCAGGAACGGGTCCGTGGCGAGGAACGAGTGTCGACCCCATTCCTCCCCGGGCAAGGCGGTGTCCAGCCAGGTGACCCAGGGCTCGTTGGCCAGCCCCTCCAGCAGATCGGCGGGTTGCGGCGCGCCCGGCACGTCCCGTACGAGCGGCAGGGCCATGCCGTCGCCCCGGACTTTCTCGACACTCACTTCAGGTCGGGGTTGGGCCGGTCCAGAGCGCGGACTGTCCCGGCGTCTCTTCGACTTCGATCTCGAGGCTGCGGATGCGTCGAGCGAAGGCGTCCGGAAGGCGGTCCCGGAGTTGCTCGCCGAGGTACTCCGCGATCTTCTCGGCCGTAGTGTTCGGAACGGGCAGGATGACGACATCGGACTCCGGGAAGGAGTACCGTCTGGAGGGGTGCGTGACCTCGATCTGAGCGTCCACCGCTTCCACCTGAAGGCGGGGGTTGGTTCCGGGCAGCAGTACCCTGTGATCGAGCGTTCCGATCAGCCGCTCCATGTCCCGCTTCAGGGCGATGAAGTCGTAGACGAGCGAGTCCCGGTCGAGGTCACCCGTCAGAGTCACCGACACCCGATAGTTGTGCCCGTGCAGGGGTTCACACCCCTCCGCGCCGAACGTGATGAAATGGGCGGCCGCAAAGACCAGTGCCTCCTTGCCGACCCTGACTCTGAACTCGGTCATCGGAACCTGCGCATGTCGATGTCTGACACTCCTTCCGCTCCTGCATCGTACGCTCCCCCGGACGCCCGCGCATCCCGTGTGGCCCTCGGGCTCTTGCCGCCCCGGCGCGCCGCAGGCCAGCTTGTCGGTGGGGGCACGCGCCTGCTGGCGGATGATCGGTGGATACGGAAGCGAGGTTGGATGCGCCTCTTCGTAGCGGTGAACTTCCCGGCCCGATTGCGTCAGAAGATTGCCCGGCTGTGTCGGCCGCTCCGGGAGGCGGGCGTTCCAGGACGCTGGATCGAGGCGGATCAGGCGCATCTCACCCTCAAGTTCATCGGGGAAGTGCCGGCCGTCGAAGTCGAGCCGATCTCGCTCGTCCTCCAGGAGGTTGCGGGGCGCTTTCGCCCGTTCGAGCTCAAGTTCGGGCCGATCGGGGCGTTTCCGTCGCCGCGCCGTCCACGCGTCGTCTGGCTTGGGGTGGAGCAGACTCCGGAGCTCCGGTTCGTCAAGGACGATCTCGAACGGCGTCTGGCGGAGCTCGGGATCGCTCGCGAGGAAAGGCCGTATCAGCCTCACGTGACTCTGGGGAGGAGTCCTGCCGAAGCCGAGGCGGGGGAGTTCCGACGACTCGAGGAGATCGCACGGTCCCTGCAGGTTTCGGACGTGTACCGGGTGACGCACCTGGACCTGATGAAGAGCCAGCTCGGGCCGACGGGAGCCGTGCACACCCGTTTGCTGGCGGCCCGCATGGGGCCTCGCGATTGAGCGGGGGACTCGCACGTCGGGGGAGGGGATGATCAAGAACTGTCTCGCGCGCATCGGCTGCCTGACCGTGGTCCTTCTGGTGGTCGGTGGCGGCTGGTGGTTTCGTGAGGACATCGCTGGCTGGTGGAATCGGCTGGAGATCACGTCTTCATCTCAGCCGAGCGAGGAGTTGGCGGCGCGAGCCTCCGAGAAGATGAAGAACCTCGCGCGGGGCAACGGGTCCGGCAGCCTGGATCTGACCCAGGCCGAGATCCAGAGCCTGCTCACCTATCGCGCCGGACCACTGCTGCCGTCCGGAATCAGTGATCCGATCGTCGAACTCGGTGACAGCACGGTCCTTCTCTCCGCCCGCGTGGACCCGAGGGAACTCGATGGACTGGCGTCGCCGGAGGTGGTCGAGCGCCTGTTCTCCGACTCGGCCAGGGTCGTCGTCGAGTTGTGGCCCGGCGTGGTGGCGGGCGTCGCCCGGGTGGAGGTCCTGGCAATGCAGGCGGGCTCGATCGTCGTGCCCTCGATGATGGTCCCGTGGATTCTGGGGAGCCTCCAAATGCCGGGCGTCGAGACGACCGGTGCCAGCTTGCTTGTTCCCACTCCCGGCCCGGTCGGACGTTTCGCCGTCGATGGCGGGCGGCTGGTCCTCGACCTGGCACCGCGTGCCGGGCTTTAGTGCCAGCGGGCCGGCCCACGTTGAGCGGGAGTTGAGTGACACGGTGATCTTCTTCGCGTATTGTGCGAAGCTGACCACCGGGCGGATGGTGCGTTTGGAACGCTCCGCGGAGCGGGAGGGTAGGTGTCGGACGGGTCCGAGAGGCAAGTCATTCGGCCTGGCGGCGAACAGCGATCAGTTAGCCAGCATTCCAACAGACAGGCGTATGGGAGCATGAGCAAGACGGCGAAGAGAGCGAAGCAGAAACAGGAAGTGGACAACGGCTCGGTCGGACGCTGGCTGTGGGAGTGGACGAAGTCCATCGCCGTAGCGTTTCTGCTGTTCATCCTCGTCCGGACGTTCGTCGTCGAGGCCTTTCAGATTCCGACCGGCTCGATGGAGCAGACTCTGCTCGTGGGTGATTTTCTGCTCGTGAACAAGATGGTCTACGGGGCGGAGCTGCCGGGTACCGGTGTCCGTCTCCCGGCGTTCGATCCACCGGCTCGCGGGGACATCGTCGTATTCTCCCCGCCGCCGGCTGCGCGGCAGGCCGCGAACACGAACTACGTGAAGCGAATCGTAGGTCTACCGGGAGACACGCTGCTCATGGTCGAGGGAGTCCTGTACCGCAACGGAGGCCAGGTAGCCGAGCCGTACGCGCGGCACACACGGCCCTACGAGGATCCGCGCAGCCCGCAGTTCGACTGGCAGCGCTCATACCTCGTGGACACAGGGCGCAGGCTGCACGAATACCGGCCTACGCGGGATAACTGGGGCCCGATCACAGTCCCTTCCGACAGCTTGTTCGTGATGGGCGACAACCGGGACAATTCGGAAGACTCGCGATACTGGGGCTTCGTGCCCAACGAGTCGGTCAAGGGGCGACCCTGGATCATCTATTTTTCCTACGACCGCAACAAGATCACCCCGTTTCCGTGGCTCACCGAGATCCGCTGGAGCCGTCTGTTCAACCCGATTCGATGACCCGAGCGGGCACGTCCGCCCGTCGGACGCGGTCGTCCGGACCACCCCTCGGAACGCGAGGAGAATGGCGCGCACGTTCGACGACACGGGAGGCGGTTCTCTCGACCTCTACCTGAGAGAAATCGCGGATCACCCGATCCTGGAGAGGGAGGACGAGGTGCGCCTCGCGCTGGCGATCCGGGAGGGTGACGAGCAGGCCCTCAACCGCCTGGTCGCAGCGAACCTCCGCTTCGTGGTGACCGTGGCGAAGCGGTATCGCAACCACGGCGTAGCGTTCGCCGACCTGGTGAACGAGGGCAACCTCGGACTCATGCGCGCGGCCCGGCGGTTCGACGAGACCAAGGGCGTCCGCTTCATCTCGTACGCCGTGTGGTGGATTCGCCAGGCGATGATGCAGGCGATCGCCGAGCAATCCCGCATCGTTCGCGTTCCGGTCGGCAGGATGGACGAGGCCAACAGGGTCGTCCGGGTTTCCCGCAGGCTGAGCCAGGAGCTGGGACGGCGGGCGACTCCCGAGGAAATGGGGCTCGAACTCGGCCTGTCGCCCGACGCGGTGCAGCGGGCGCTGGAAATGAAGAGCGGTTACGTGTCGCTCGACGCACCCGTGCCGGAGGCGGAAGACACTTCGATGCTGGAGCTCATTCCCGACCGCGAGGGGGAGGAGCCTGACGAAAGGACCCAGCGGGAGGCCCTGCGCGACGTGCTGGAGTCGAGCCTCACCCATCTTCCGGACCGCGAAGCCCGCATCCTGAAACTCTACTTCGGCCTGGACGGAGAAGAAGCGCATACCCTGGAGCAGATTGGCCAGAAGTTCGCGGTCAGCCGCGAGAGGATCCGTCAGATCAAGGACCGGGCGCTGGTCCGCCTGAGGCTGGGCTCGACAGGCCGGGTCCTGGAGTCGTTCCGCGACCGCTGAAGCGGCCGCGCAGCGTCTTGACACCTGCATACCCCCCCTTTAGCTTCCGGGGCTGCTAGCGGGATGATGAAGGCCGCTGCCGCCGCGTGCGGGGCGGCCCGCTTTTTCTCCCAGTATTCAGTGCGAACGAGTAAAGGCGCCTCCGACCTGAGCGCGAGGAGGCGATGCGGGCATGAAGACGTACTCGGTCAAAGCCGGCGAGATACAGCACGACTGGTACGTCGTGGATGCGACGGACCAGGTGCTCGGGCGCCTCGCGACTCGCGTGGCTTCCGTGTTGCGCGGAAAGCACAAGCCGACTTTCAGCACCCACCTCGACGTGGGCGACTACGTCGTCGTGGTGAACGCGCGGGACGTGCGGCTCACCGGACGGAAGGCGGAACAGAAGGAGTACTTCCGGCACAGCGGCTACATGGGCGGTGAGCGGATGATTCCGTTCGCGACCATGATGAAGACGCACCCCGAGCGGGTCATCGAGCGTGCGGTGAAGGGCATGCTTCCCAAGAACGCTCTGGGACGCCAGATGGCGCAGAAGTTGAAAGTGTACGCCGGCGCGGAGCATCCGCACGAGGCCCAGCGACCGCAGCCGCTGGACGTCTGACGGGCCGGGCCACCAAACACACGGAGGAAGATTGGCGGACAGCACGACATACCAGGCGGTCGGCCGACGGAAGTCGGCGGTCGCGCGCGTATGGCTCCGGCCGGGGGGGAGCTCCTGGAGCATCAACGGCCGTAGCATCGAGGACTACTTTCCGCTCGCACGGCACCGGGCCGCTGCCGGTAAGCCGTTCGAGGTGACGGGCATGGAGGGGCAGTTCAGCGTTCACGCCCGCGTGGCGGGCGGCGGGCCGTCCGGTCAGGCCGATGCGCTCCAGCTGGCGATCGCGCGCGCGATCCTCGAGGTGGACGCCGACATGCGCACGACGCTCCGTTCGCACGACCTTCTCACGCGCGATCCGAGGGTGGTCGAGCGAAAGAAGCCGGGCCGGCCCAAGGCCCGCAAGCGCTTCCAGTTCTCCAAGCGGTAGACAGGCCGCGGCGTAGCCGAACCCGAGCAGCGAGTTATCGATAGCATGTCAGAAGTCGGTCTGAAGGAATTGCTACAGGCGGGCGTCCACTTCGGTCACCAGACGCACCGCTGGAACCCGAAGATGCGCAGGTACATCTTCGCGGAGCGAGGCGGCATCTACCTGATCGATCTCAAGAAGACGCTGCGGGAGCTGAATCGGGCGCGTGAGATGGTCGGCAGCGTGGTGCGTGGTGGCGGGAACGTCCTCTTCGTGTGCACCAAGCCGCAGCTGAAAGGGCTCGTCAGGGCCGAGGCCGAGCGGGCCGGCGCATTCTACGTGACGGAGCGGTGGCTCGGCGGGCTGCTGACCAACTTCCAGACGATCAAGAAGAACGTCCGACGGCTCAAGGACCTGGAGCGCGGTGTCGAGGAAGGCGCGTTCGAGTTCTACACCAAGAAGGAGCGCCTGCTCCTGGACCGGGAGCGCGAGAAGCTCGATCGATACCTGTCCGGGATCAAGGACATGAATCGACTCCCCGGGCTGGTGTTCGTCGTCGACGCTACGAAAGAGGACATCGCGGTGCGCGAGGCGAACCGCCTCGGGATACCAGTGGTCGCCATCGCCGACACCAACGCGGACCCGGACAGGCTCACCATCGCGATCGCCGGGAACGATGATGCGATCCGCTCGGTATCGCTCATCACCGGTGCCATCGCGGACGAGATCCTGATCGCTCGCCGCGAGGCGCCGGATGCGGCCGGTGGGCGGGACGAGGGCAGCGCACTCACGTATTCGTCGGACGTAGGCGGCACGGAAGCAGCCGATGGCAAGCGGAAGAAGAGGCCGAAGC
>CANPVW010000299.1 GCA_947581745.1 Candidatus Benthicola azotiphorus | reverse complement strand
CGAAGCGGGCGGCCAGGATCTTGCCCTCCGAGCCGCGCTCGCCGAAGCCGCCGGGCACCAGGATGCCGTGCACGTGCTCCAGGTAGGGCGCCGGGTCCGCCGACTCGAACACCTGCGCCTCGATCCCGAGCGACCGCGAGAAGACGACGAGCGTGAGGTTCACGGCATTGAGCATCAGCTCAATGCACATGAAGATGATGATCGCGTTCCGCCGCAGGAGCACGCCGGCGGTACCGATCGCGAACAGGAGCGCGCTGAGTATCAGCGAATAGGTCTCGATATTCATGCTGGACTCACGGAGCCCTTCGGCGGGCCAGGACTATGGCCCCGACGATCGCCGCGAGAAGCAGCAGCGAAGTGATCTCGAACGGTACCAGGTAGCTTCGGAACATCGGATCCGCCACGACGCCCACGGCCCCCCTCGATTGGAGCATCGCATCTACCGTGGCCTGGCCCATTCCACCCGCCATCTCCGTCTGGCTGCCGGCACTGAGCGCGACGAACAGCAGCGCGAAGAACGCGCCTGCCACCGTGATCGCCACGATCCGGTTCAGGGGACCCCGAAGATCCACCTTCTCGGAGCGTCCCAGGTTGAGCAGCATGATGACGAACAGGAACAGGACCATGATGGCCCCGGCGTAGACGATCAGGTTGACCGCCGCGATGAAGTGCGCGTCCAGCAGGACGAAAGTCCCCGAGAGCGCGAAGAACGCCACGACCAGGTAGAGCAGGCTCGCCACCGGGTTTCGGGCGAGCACCATGGAGATCGCTCCTCCAATGGCCATGACGGCGAACAACACGAAGAAGAAGTCTGCGATCATTCGGACGATGGGTCAGCGGGGTCCCACAGCGCCGTGACCGGATGGTCATTCTCACACAGACGTGCCAGGTCGTAGACCCAACGCTCGCGAGTGTACTCGGCGTTTTCGTAATGAACCCCTAGGTGAATCGCCTCGACGGGGCACACTTCCTGGCAGAAGCCGCAGAAGATGCAACGGAACTCGTCGATCTCGTAGACCGCTGCGTACCGCTCCCCGTTCTCGTCCTCCGCCGGAATCAGCTTGATGCAGTTGACCGGGCAAACGGTCGGACACAACCCGCAGCCAACACACTTGGCCCGACCGTCCTCGTGTACCGCCATCCGGTGGGTCCCTCTCCACCGCGGAGCGAGCTCCCATTTCTCATCCGGGTACTGCTGCGTCGGTTTGTCCGGGCGCAGGAAATGCCTGACCGTGATCCCGAGCCCCTGGCTGATGGCCCGGACGTAGGAACTCTCGGCCTCCGGTCTCTCGACGAACCTCACATCGCCCGGCATCTCAGTCTCCCTCCGTGGCGGTCGCTGCCCTCGTTTTCGCCGTTGCGCCCCGAACCAGACGCCCACGGTCCAGCAAGTACAGGAAGATCAGCATGAGCAGGAGGTTCAGGCCGAAAAGGGCACCGGCGAACGCCGGACCGACGATCTGCGCCCGATCGAGAACGAACACGGCGACCGCGGTCAGCATGATGTACAGCATCAGCGCCGGCAGGAAGACCTTCCATCCGAGGTCCATCAACTGGTCGTAGCGGAATCGTGGTATCGTCCAGCGGATGAACATGAAGAACACCACGAGCAGCGTCGTCTTGACGGTGAAGGCCCCCATCGTGAGCAGGGTCTTCCACCAGGCCGGATCGCCGATCACGGTGCCGTCGGCGAGCACGCGGATGTTGTCTCCCCTCCAGAACGGGATGTCCCAGCCTCCGAGGAAGAAGACGGAGATCAGGGCACCGGTCGTGATCAGGTGAAAGTACTCACCCAGGAAGAACATCCCGAACTTCATCGAGGAGTATTCCGTGTGGTAGCCGCCCACGATCTCGGCCTCGGCCTCTGGCAGGTCGAACGGGACGCGATTCGTCTCCGCGAGACCCGAGACGAGGAAGAAGAAGCCGGACAGGAGGAGGGGAAATATGAACCACACCCCGTATGTCCCCGGACCGGCGGCAAAGGACTGCTGCATCGACACGAGAACCGGCATCTCGACGTTGCCGGCCAGCATCAGCACCGGAACCAGGCTCATGGCGAGCCCGATCTCGTAGCTGATCATCTGGGCCGAGCCACGCAGTCCCCCGAGGAACGAGTACTTGCTGTTCGAGGACCAGCCGGCCATCACGACCCCGTACACCGCCAGTGAGGCGATGCCCAGCACGTACAGGAAGCCGATCGGCACGTCGGCCACGATCATGTCCACACGACCCCACGGAGTCGGCAAAGGTGAACCGAGCGGAATGACCCCGAACAGGACCGTGGCCGGAAACAGCGCGAGGACCGGGGCGAGGAGGAAGAACCTCTTGTGCGCGGCTTCTGGAGTGACCTCTTCCTTGAGAATGAACTTGAGACCATCGGCCATGACCTGCAGAATGCCCAGCGGACCGACTCGGTTCGGGCCGCTCCGGTCCTGCATGAAGCCAGCGACCTTCCGCTCCATGTACGTCGTAAGCGCGACGCCGAGCAGCAGGATGACGAAGAAGACGAGTGTCTTCACTATCGTCGCCACGACGAAGGCCGTGCCGCTTATCGCTTCCACGCCGCCCCCTCGCCCGCCGCGACTGCCGGCTGTCCGTCTCCGTTGAGCAACGCGCCCCTCAGTCCGAGCCCGCCCCAGGTCAGATCCTGAAGTCCCGGAGTCTCCGCGGCCATGGCCGCGAACGCGGCGCGGATGTCGAGAACGCCCTGGCCGGCCCCCAGTCGCTCGAGAAGGCGGCTGAGAAACATCCACGCCGGGCGAGCGACTCCGGGGGGCCGCAGCGCGCGATGGAAGCGTTGCACCCGACCCTCGAAGTTGACGAAGGTCCCCTCCATCTCGGGAACGGTCGTCGCGGGCAATATCGCCGTCGCGTTGTGTGCTGCGGCGGGCAGGTGCGACCCGATGTACAGGAAGAAGCCGGCGTTGGCGCCATACTCCGCCGGAGCGCCCTCGAGTCCGTCACCCAGGGCCACGAGCGTAGCCCCGTCCGGAACCTCGGGCAGCGAGTCGGTTCGCCTGAACCCCAGAAGCTCGGCTCCCTTCCCGTTGGGCGCCCGTTCGGCGCGCAGCTTCAGCTTCGGAAATCCCTTCAGCTCTATCTCCTCCCCCGTCTCGACCCGGAAGGCGCCGCCCGCGATTCCGAGCCATTCGAGGAGCAGGTGCGAGTAGAACAGGGTCTCGTTCGACAGGCCGGCGGAGACGACCGACACTCCGGGACCGGAAACGAGACGCTCCGCGACCCATTCGATCGACTCGTTCCAGCTCGCCGGTTCGAGCTCCCCTGCGGCCCGGATCATCGGAGCCTCGGCCCTTTCCCGCAGATTCGTCGCGACCAGGCACCGCCGACCATGGTCGCACATCCAGTACGAATTCACGTCCGGGTTCAGCCGGGGCTTCGTTCGTACGATCCGGTTCTCCTTCACGTTGATGTCGATGTTGCAACCCGTCGAACAGCCGGGGCAGATTCCGGCGGAGGAGTCCATGTCCCAGGCGCGGGCCTTGAACACGAAGTCCTCGTGAACGAGCGCGCCGACCGGGCAGACGTCCACGATGTTGCCCCGGAAGGCGTGGTCGAGGTCCTTGCCGGGAAACGTGTCGATGTAGGCCTTGTGCCCTCGCTGTGCCACGACGAGGGCGTTGTCACCCGCGATGTCCTCCATGAACCGCACGCATCGGGTACAGATGATGCACCGATCGCCGAAATAGAGGATGTCGTCCGCCACGCGATCCCGACCCAGCACCAGCTTGGCTTCCGCGTAGCGGCTGCGCAGCTGTCCGGTCTCGAATGCGTAGTCCTGCAGCATGCACTGACCGGCGGCATCGCAGATCGGGCAGTCGAGCGGGTGGTTCAGCAGGAGAAACTCGATCACCGACTTGCGAGCCGTCTCGGCGGTTTCGCTCGCCGTGTGAACGACCATCCCGTCGCCGGCCGGGAACACGCAGGAGGGCTGCAGCTTCGGCTGCCCTTCGATTTCCACCAGGCACATTCGGCACTGGGCGGGCCGGCTCGGAATCCCCGGGTGATAGCAATAGTGCGGAACCACGATCCCGGCGCGCTCCGCGGCCTGCAGGACCGTCGTTCCGGCTTCGACTTTCACATCGACACCGTCGATGGTCAGTGTGATTTGATTCGCTGCGTCGCTCATCCCTCGGCGATTCCTCGGTAAGGCTCGGGTCTCAACGCTTGATCAGCGCTTCGTATTCGTCTCGGAACTTGTCCAGGGAAGACCGGAGAGGGAACACGACGCTGTCCGCCAGCGGGCAGATCGTCCGCCCCGTCATCTGCTCACACAGATGATACAGCGTATCGATGTCCTCGGGCGTCCCTCCACCTTCCTCGATCCGTTGCAGGATCTTGGCAGTCCAGGACGTCCCCTCGCGGCACTGGACGCACTGGCCGCACGACTCGTGCGCGTAGAACTGGGCTATCCGCCGCATGGCGGGCACGATCCGCGTGTCCTCGTTCATCACGATCGGCGAGGCCGTTCCAAGCGCGCTTCCGGCCGCGGCCATCCCCTCGTACGTCGTCTCGCAATCCAGCTCGTCGGCCTTCAGCATCGGCGTCGAGGACCCGCCCGGGATGACGGCCTTGATCGCCTTGCCATCAGGAGTCCCGCCACACACCTCGTAGATCACGTCCTTGAGCGGCATCCCGAGCGGCAGCTCGTAGGTGCCCGGTCGCGCCAGGTGTCCCGAGCAGCACCAGAGCTTGGTGCCCGGGCTCTTTTCCGTTCCCCATTGGCGGTACCAAGCGGCACCTTCGGACACGATCATCGGCACTGCCGCCAGGGTCTCGACGTTGTTCACCGTTGTCGGACGGCCGAAAGCGCCCGATTGGGCGGGGAACGGCGGCTTGATCCAGGGTTCGGCCCGCCCGCCCATCAGCGAGCTCATCAAACCCGTTTCCTCGCCCGCGATGTAGGCTCCCGCGCCGAGGTGGACGGTCACGTCGCACGACCACCCGCTTCCCAGGATGTCGGCCCCGACATAACCGGCTTCGTAGGCCTCGACGACGGCGTCCCTGAGAATGGCGCTGAACGGAAAGAACTCTCCCCGCACGTATATGTAGACGTGCTCGGCCCGAATCGCTCGGGCCGCGATCAGACACCCTTCGATCAGGAGGTGCGGCACCCAGCGGAGGATCTCGCGATCCTTGAAGGCCCCCGGCTCGCTCTCATCGGCGTTGCAGCAGAGGTAGTGGGGTCCGTTCGGCTCCTTAGGCATGAAGCTCCACTTCACCCCTGTCGGAAAGCCCGCGCCCCCCCGTCCGCGAAGTCCCGACTCCTTGACCAGCTCGACGATCTGCGCCGGATCCATCTCGAGAGCCTTCGGGAGTGACGCGTATCCTCCCAGCTTCTTCCATCCGTCGAGGCTTCGAGCCTCGACGTCGCCGAAGTGGCGCGAAAGAAGCGTATTCGTTTCCAGGTCGTGGCTGTAC
>CANPVW010000298.1 GCA_947581745.1 Candidatus Benthicola azotiphorus | reverse complement strand
TGCGGAGTCCCTCGTGTCCGAGATGCGTCTGGGGGACCTGGCGAGCGTGTGCCAGGTTCCGGATGATGTCGGCGCCCCGCACGACCTGGTGGTGAACGCCACTACCCTGGGCCTTCGACCCGGTGATCCGCTTCCGCTGAGCCTCGCGCGGGGACGCGTCCGTTATGCGTTCGATCTCGTCTACGGCCCCGGAGGAACCGCCTGGACCCGGCACGCCAGGGCCATGGGAGTGGCGGCGATCGACGGCACGGTGATGCTCATCGACCAGGCGGTCCTCAGCCTTGAGCGTTGGCTCGGCCGACTGCCGGACCGGGATGGGGTCGCGAGGGCCATGAGGGCCGAGGTCACCCCGGGAACCGGCGGCGATAACCGCTGATCGTGACTGTCTCCAGCCCGCTGTCGCTGCGAGCCCGTGCCGCCCTTCGTCTGATGTCCGGCTTCGCCGACGCGGTGCTTCCCTGCGGATGCGCGGTGTGTGGAGCGGCCGTGCGGACGCCGGGCTCGCCCGTCTGTCAGCTGTGTTCGTCCCGGATCACGCCGGTCCCTCCCCCCTGGTGTCCGCGGTGCGGTCTGACGCGCGTCCTTCCGGCCCCCGGCCCTGGTCTGTGCTCGGAATGCTTCGGCTGGTCGGCCGCCGTCCGACGAGCCGCTTCCTCCTGCCTGCACCAGGGCGCGGCGGCGGAACTCGTTCGCGGACTGAAGTACAGGGGGTGGACGGGTCTCGTGGAGCTGATGGCCGGGCTGATGCTACCGGCAGCCCGTCGGGTAGCCGAGGGCACGGTTCCCGTCCTGGTCCCGGTGCCGCTGAGCGCCGCGAAGAAGCGCGAGCGCGGGTTCAACCAGGCGGAGCTTCTGGCTCGTGCCATCTCGAGGAATACCGGCTGGAGGGTTTCCGAACTGCTTCGACGGTCGAGAAGCGGACCCGCTCTGGTCCATCTCGGCCGCCGGCAGCGGGAACGTGCGGCGACCGGAGCCTACACGCTCGACCGGCGCGCGACCGACCCCTTCGAACGCCTGCCCCCCGTGGTGATCGTCGACGACGTGATCACCACGGGTGCGACCGGTGCGGCCTGTGCCGAGGCTCTCGAAGCCGCTGGCGCGACGTGCCTCGGGATCGTGAGTTTCTGCAGAACGGACCCCCTGGCCGGCTCGACCTGAAACAGCCCGGACGGCGGGACTTGTGCTGGCTTCCCGCCGCGTGCAAGCTATTCTCTCTTCGACTCGGGAACCCTCAGACGGGAGTCAATCATATGTCGGTCAAGTTCGCGATCAACGGTTTCGGCCGGATCGGCCGCAACATCCTTCGTTCCGCGCTGCAGCAGGGGATGGGTGACCTGGATCTCGTGGCCATCAACGACCTGACGGACGCGCCGACGCTCGCGCACCTGTTCAAGTACGACTCGGTACATGGCACGTACGGCGGACAGGTCGAGGTGGACGGAAGCTCACTCGTGATCGATGGAGAGCGATTCGACGTACTGTCGGTCCGGGACCCGGCGGATCTGCCGTGGAGCGACCTCGGCGTGGACGTCGTGTTCGAGGCCACGGGGCTGTTCAGGAAGCGCCCGGACGCTCAGAAGCATATCGATGCGGGAGCTCGGAAGGTCGTGATCACCGCCCCCGCCCCGGACCCGGATGTCACCCTGGTGCTCGGCGTGAACTCCGACGACTACGATGCGGCGACTCACCACATCATCTCGAATGCGAGCTGCACGACGAACTGTGTCGCTCCCGCCGTGCGGGTGCTGGTGGACGAGTTCGGGTTCGAGAGTGGCCTCATGACGACGGTGCACAGCTATACGAACGACCAGCGCATCCTGGACCTTCCCCACAAGGACCTGCGGCGGGCCCGGGCAGCTGCCGTGTCGATCATTCCGACTACGACGGGGGCGGCGAAGGCCACCGGGATCGTGATTCCGGAGGTCGCGGGGCGAATCGATGGAATGGCGATGCGGGTTCCGACGCCCAACGTGTCGATCGTCGATCTGGTGGCGAACGTGGGAAGGGACACGACAGCTGAAGAGGTCAACGCGGCGTTTCGCGCGGCCGCAGACGGACGACTCCACGGGATTCTGGCCTTCGAGGATCGCCCGCTCGTGTCGATAGACTACGTGGGGAACCCGAACAGCTCCATCATCGATGGTCTCTCCACATCCGTGATCGGCGGACGCCTCGTGAAGGTGATCTCGTGGTACGACAACGAGTGGGGCTATTCGAGCCGCTGCGTCGACCTCGCTAGATACATCGGAAAGAGCCTTTGATCCGGAGGGCCGGTGCGACGCAGGAACCTGGCTGACCTGGAGCCCGGCGCGCTCGACGAGCGGCGGGTACTCGTCCGTGTCGACTACAACGTCCCACTGACCTCGGACGGCGCCGTAGCAGATCCCACACGGATCCGTGCGACTCTTCCGACGCTCCGCTTCATCCTCGAGAGGGGAGGGCGGCCCGTCCTCCTCTCGCATCTCGGACGCCCGAAGGGAAAGGTGGTGCCATCGCTTTCCCTGGCGCCGGTGGCGCCCGTGCTGGCCGGGGAGTTGGGGGTACCCGTGCGCTTCGTGCCGTCGACGGATACGGAGCAGGCGCTGGAGGCGAGCCGGGACTTGCGGAACGGAGAGGTCCTGTTGCTCGAGAACACGCGTTTCCTGCCGGGCGAGACCGCGAACGATCCGGCGCTGGCGGAACGGTTCGCGCGCCTCGGCGACCTGTTCGTCAACGATGCCTTTGGGAGCACGCACCGGGCACACGCGTCGGTGGTCGGGGTCACCGGCTACCTGCGGCCCGCCGTGGCCGGCTTTCTGGTGCAGCGGGAGCTCGAGGCGCTGTCCGATCTCAGGCAGGCAAGGCGCGGACCCTTCGTTGTGATACTCGGCGGCGCCAAGATCGCGGACAAGATAGGACTGCTGGAGGTGTTCCTCGCGCGGGCTGACGCGCTCCTCATCGGTGGTGCGATGGCGAACACGTTTCTCTCGGCGACCGGCGTCGGCATGGGTCGGTCGCTGGTGGAAGAGGACTCCGTGACGTTGGCCGCGAAGTTCCTGGCCACGGGAGGGAACCGGCTCCACCTGCCGGTCGATCTCGTCGTCGCGGATCCGGGGGCCGCGAACGCGGATCAGTCGATGATCGTGCCCGTGGACGCCGTGCCGGCGGAGTTGGCGGCCCTCGACATCGGTCCGGAGACGCGGGATGATTTCGGGACGATCGTTCGGGAGGCCGCGACCGTGTTCTGGAATGGACCCATGGGTCTGTTCGAGACTCCCGGATTCGAGACCGGTACCGTGGCGCTGGCCAGGGCGACAGCCGACTGTACGGCCGCGGGCGGGTTCACGGTGATCGGCGGAGGAGACTCTGCCTCGGCGATCCGGAAGGCAGGGCTTTCGGAGGCGGTCTCGCACGTATCCACGGGGGGTGGGGCTTCCCTGGAGTACCTGGCGGAGGGGACTCTGCCTGGAATCGAAGCGCTCGATCCGGCTGAGGGATCAGAGGCATGAGCGAGAATGACAGGCGGCCGATGTTCGCGGCCAACTGGAAGATGCACCTCGGGCCTGCGGATGCCGAGGCGTTTGTGGGCCGCTTTCGAGATCTATATGCCCCGCGCGGTGACGCCCGGGTCGTGTTCTTTCCTCCTTACCTGAGTGTGGCGGCCTTTCTGGCCGCGTCGGGCGACCGCCCGGACCTCGAGCTCGGCGTGCAGGACGTGCACCAGGAGGAAGGCGGCGCCCACACGGGAGCCGTATCGGCTTCCATGGCGGCGCAGTCCGGGGCCTTGTGGTGCCTGGCGGGCCATTCGGAGCGCCGTCGGGAGTTCGGTGACGACGACGAGCTGATCGCCGCCAAGGTCGGTCGCATCCTCGCAGCCGGCCTGCGGCCGGTGCTGTGTGTCGGAGAGACGCTCGGCGAGCGAGAGGCGGGACGACTCGAGGAAGTTCTCTCGCGGCAGCTGGCGGCGGTTCTCACGCGTCTGTCGGATGAGGACCGAGCCCGTCTCACCTACGCGTACGAACCGGTTTGGGCGATCGGCACGGGGCGCACCGCCGCCCCCTCCGACGCTGCGGAGGCGCACGGGCTGGTCAGGAGCGAGATCGGGCGGGCGGGGGGCGTCGTCGGTGCCACGATACTCTACGGAGGCAGCGTCAAGCCGGGGAACATAGACGAGTTGCTGGCCGCCCCGGGGGTAGACGGGGTGCTGGTCGGAGGAGCGAGCGTGGACCCGGAGAGCTTTGCGGCGATCTGCTCGTCCGGCAGGTGAGGGACGGGCCACCCGTGGCTCCGCGAAACGTTGACTGGCCACAGAGCGATGCCTAATATTCGAAGCGGTGCGGGCCCTCTCCGGCCCGCACCTTTTTTGTCACGCGAGGAAGAGGTGGAATGTTTACGCTAATGATCGTGGTGGTCAGTGCCATCGCGTTGCTGCTGGTCCTGATCATCCTGCTGCAGTCGGGCAAGGGAGGCGGCCTGGCAGCGGAGTTCGGAGGGGCGTCGTCGTCGACGGACTCGTTCATGGGTGGACGCCAGGCGGCGAACTTCCTGACGCGTGCGACGTG
>CANPVW010000297.1 GCA_947581745.1 Candidatus Benthicola azotiphorus | reverse complement strand
GACCGCATACACGGCAGTGCTCGGTTGCGCCGTCGAGGCCATCCAGGTGGTCAGGCCCGCCTCGGCCAGGTAGAACGCCTGGCTCGCGGCGGCGTGGCTGACGCCGATTTGCAGCTCCGCACGCGCTGCCAGGAAGATTCCCGTCGCTCCCAGGTACAGCGCGGCGAGAAGCACGAGCACGGCCACCAGGACGAAGCCTGCCTGCTGTTCGTATCGTGACCTCGAGCGAAAGTCGAGAGAGTCTGCCTTGCGTGACATGCCTGTCCCTTCGTGCGTGCGGACCGTCTACCTGCGATTCAACGTCGGCACCCATCCTCAAGGAAGAATCAACTCGGACCTATTGACCTTTTGCGTACCGTATGGGCTTTTTGCCACCGCCGAATTTCCCGGTCCACCTCCCGAGAAGGTTCTCGGCGCCATTTCGTGTCAATGTAATCGCATTATTTGCAATGATATAAGGTCTTCGCGACCCGGATTCATCCCACGTGGCAGCGGCCTTGCCACAGTTGTCGGGACGGAACCCAGGGAAGGAGCGGAGGCCATGCAATACAGCGCGACGACCGAGGCTCTGCTCCACGCGATCAAGAACGACGTTCGCAACCGCGTGGACGACATCGTGGATTACGCCGAAAACGCCGCGATGACGCTGACCTCGGAGGGAGAGGTGGACGCGGTTCTCGAGCGGGCGTTGCTGGAGGTCGAGCGGACCCTGGCCGAGGCAGCCCGGGCCATGGCGAGGGAGATTCACAGAGAGCGGATGTACTAGGGATCTCGTTGCTCGCGGCACCTTCTCATGTTATCGATAGCCTGTGAAGATCGAGTCGTCGCCCGGTCGGGAATCGATTCGCGATGCGCGCAATCTTTCGCATGGCGGCGTGCCGGTCGATTCGTCGAGATTGTGACACAAATATTGTAAACACAGTAGTTATGGAAATCGAAGGCCGGGGTGGCCCGGTGGCCGCGTTCTTGCCGAGTCAGGACTGTCCGGGGAGTTCCGCGGAGTCGTGGCTCGAAGAGGGATCGGTGCCTCAGGTCCGGTCTCCGGGCAGTGACTCGCGGAAGGCGGGGACTCAATGGACGAGAAGGGGAAGATGAGCGCACGCAAGAGCGAGGCGAGAGCCGCGGCCATGCAGCCCGATCCTCAGCAGGATGCGCCCGCTGAAGCGGCGCATCCCACCTGGCTGGACCGGGTGAGGGAAGCGGCGGCGCCCGAGCCCGACGAGCCTCTCTGGGAGCCGGAGCCGGTCGGAGCGTCCGATTCGATGTGGGATGCCACCGACACGGTGGAGCCGGCCCCTCCCCGCGCAGAGGTGTCCGCCGGGGCGCCGGCGTCAGAGCCGACCAAGCCCGATCCCGGCGAACTTCCGGAGACGGCGGCAGCCGCGCTCGAGGAGAGCGTCGGGCTCAGCGTCCGCAGCCTGCGCAAGGCAGCCGTCGAAATGGCGATCCGGGACGCGGAGGCGAATCTGCCGGAGGCCCAGGGCAAGGGCCGGGCCGAGTCGGAGGAAGAGCTCAGGGACCGGGCGGTCGCGCTGTTCCGGAACTGGCAGGCCCGCGAGCGCGCTCGGCTGAATACGCTGGTCTCCGAGCTGGAGGGGCGGATCACCCGGATACTGGCCGGGATTTCTCTCGACACCGATCGATTCGAGCGGGTGACCGGCGAGCTCTTCCGCCTGCAGCGGCGATGGGACATGAACCGCTCGCAGGTGGAGAGCACCCTGGAGGAGGAGACCGGCGAGGAGGAGGAAAGGCCGGCGGTCCGCCAGTTCAAGACCCGCTGGTACGCTCTCGCCATCGGATTCCTCGGCATCGTGGAGTTCCTGGCCAACGCTCCGGTGTTCGGCGCCCTGCTTCCGCGCGACCCGCTGACCGAGCAGCAGTTGCGGTACGTGGCCGAGACGAGCGAGGGGTGGCTGGCCGGCGCGCTGCGCGTCGCATCGCAGTTCATCCTGCGGCCGGACGCGGCCCTTCTGGCAGCGGGCGTGGTCACCTTCCTGTGCGTCCTGGCGCACTTCTTCGGTCACTCCCTGCGCTCGCTGATGATACACCAGTCGTCGCGACGCTCGGGGGAGACCCTGGGCAAGCGTTCG
Organism: Candidatus Benthicola azotiphorus; assembly: GCA_947581745.1. Classification (GTDB taxonomy): domain Bacteria; phylum Gemmatimonadota; class Gemmatimonadetes; order Palauibacterales; family Palauibacteraceae; genus Benthicola; species Benthicola azotiphorus. The sequence continues at coordinate 9,984 of CANPVW010000297.1, read as the reverse complement.
GCGGGCGAGTTCGTCGTGCCGATGATCCTGGCCGGAATCGGCCTGACGCTGGTGATCGGAGTTCTGTTCGAGGCGCGAGTCACCCTGGGAGAGGTCGCGGAGGACCGCTTCGCGCAGGACAGCGCGAAGATCGAGGAGCTCCGCCGCACCGCGAGCTGGCTTCGGGTGGACGGGAACCTGGTGGCCGCGAACGAGCAGGCGAACCGCGCGGACGACCTGGAGGCCCTGGCCAAGGAGCAGCGCGAGTACGCGGCCTCGATGAGCGGTCTCAGCTTCCCGATCCTCCTGCTCAACACGACGCTGATCCTGGTGGCGATCTCCGCTGCCTACTTCCACATGCGCGATCGGCGCCGGGATCGGTTCAACGACACTCCGTTCGAGCGGCAGCGGCGTGAGCTCGTCGACCTCGGGGACGCCACGCAGCAGCGGGTGGCGGACGCGATGGGAGAGGCGGTGCGTACCATTCGCAACCTGGCGGGTTTACTTTCAGAGACGCCCCTGCGGGAGGCGCCCGCGCTGGCGAGTCAGCTGGAGGCGACCGTGGTCGCCTATAGAGCCGAGAACGGCCGCCTTCGCGGCCTGGATACGCGGGAAATCCAGGCGTTCGCCGAGCCCGTCGAGCTGAAGCTCGTCGTGGAGGAGCGTGACATGAGGGATCTCCTGATGCGCGATCCGGATGACTACGAGTCGGAGCGGCGCGACCTCCAGGAGAGGTTCGAGAAGATCCGGACCCGGTTCACGGAAGAGGCGACAGCATGGTGATGCGGCACTTCGGCGCTCTCTCGCTCCTCCTCGGAGCGGTGACGCTCGCCGGCTGCGGCACGCAGAAGGGAAACGCCGCCGGCGGCGAGGGCGAAGGGGGAGTGGTCAAGCGATCGACCCCCCAGCTGGTGGTGTTCGTGTACGATCGTTCGACGAGCATCTCGGACCATCAGCTGGAGCTGGCGCGCCAGCTGACCAACGATCGGATCCGCAAGCTGGACCACGGCGACCGGATCGCCGCGCACCAGCTCCTGCAGCTCTCGCTGGAGGAGCCGCCGCAGCGCTGGTCGGAGACCGTCCCGCAGCGGGAGTTCACCGAGCAGGCGATGATGCGTGACTCGATCACGCGCACCCGTTTCCTGAGAGACGCCCAGGACTACCTCGTCGCGTTCACCGATACGACGGATCGAGGGATGATCGACGGGACCGACATCCTGTCGACGCTGCACGACGTCAGCGCCGACCTCCGGGCCGCTCCGGGGCGGGAGGCGACGCTCTACATCTTCTCCGACATGTTGCAGTCGAACCGCACGATCGACATGGAGGGCCTTCGGAAGATGCCGCCGCCCGGATGGGTGCAGCACGAGGAGGACAACGGCACTCTTCCGGATTTGACAGGTCTGTGCGTCTACGTGATCGGCGCGAGGGTGGACACCGAGCACAGCCAGCGGGTCAAGGAATTCTGGGAGGAGTACTTCGAGGCGACCGGCGCCCAGTTCGAGTCGCGGAATTACACGTTGCGTCCGGTCGAGCTTCCCGAACATCCCTGCACCTGACGGGAGCGGCGACAAGCCTCACCCGGGAGCGATCTCCTCCCGTCGTTCGAGCACCGCGACCGGATCATCGAGGCGGATCGTCCCGGGACCGTCGTGCACGAGGTTCTGCCCGAACAGGATCTTCCCGTCGACCCGCCGGAACGTCGCCAGCGTCCGCAACGGCTCCTTGCCTCTGCTGCCGGTCTGCTGATCCGTCGTCGTCACGACGCAGCGGCCGCACGGCTTGACCACCCTGAACTCGCATTCTCCCACCCGGATTCGCGCCCACGCGTCCTCGGCGAACGCGCTGGTTCCATCGATCACCAGGTTCGGGCGGAAGCGGTTCATCGGCACGGGGACATCCAGCCTCCGATTGAGCTCCGCGAGCGACGCGGCGCTCGTGAGCAGGACCGGATAGCCGTCCGCGAAGCTCACGCGATCTCCCTGGCGACCGAACTCCAGGCTGACCTGACGGTGCGTGTGCGACGGCATGTACACCAGCCGGCAGGCAACGCCGAGAAACTCGCTCAGCCACGCGTCCGCAGCAGGGCCGGCGGAAGCGCCCTCCGTGCGATCGGCCCACACGTCGACCGGGAGCGTCGACCGGTCGGCGGCGGGTCGTTCGACCCGAAGCGACTCCCGGCCTTCCGTCCTAAGCTCGATTGCGTCCGGCAGTGGACACACGACCAGCCGCGCGAGGGCCGGACATTCCCGCTGCGTGATGACGCGTCCATCGGCTCCCACGACGCTCCAGCGGCGATCGCCCTGGAAACCGAACGCGTCGAGCGATACGCGCTCCAGCGACAGGGCGCGGGCCGACTTCAGCGGATAGACGTAAAGACCGGTGACTACCACAGGCCGACTCAGAACGGCTTCGTTCGTGCGAGCCAGGCCGCGAGCACACCCAGCGCGGGCGCGACGAACCAGACGAGCCGGCTCAGTTCCGGCTTCACCGCGGGTACGGCCAGCAAAGCGCCGATGGTCAACCAGATCGCCAGCTTCGCCCACGTCCAGCCGGGGACTCCCTGGCTCAGCATGCCGGTCGCTCCCAGCCAGCCGAAACCTCCGAGCAGAATCAGCAACAATCCGATTCCGTAGGTGAGAGTGGTGAGGCGGCGCGCGCCGTTCGAGTCCTTCGTCCCTCCGTTGATGCCGTGCAGGGCCAGTCCACCCAGCGACATGAAGACCATCAGCAATCCGGCGACGTGGACGAGCTTGTATACGTCCGGTGACATCGCATCCTCTTCTGTTCAGGGCCGCGCCCGCGCCCGGCTCGGACCGACCTCGGGCCCGCCGATTCGCCCCGATACCTTAGACGACCTCCGGACCCGGGGGAAGGGGCAGGCAGGACGCCGGCCGCCCCTGCGGCCCCGACACTCGGGTCCATTTCCGGCAATTCTCGCCGATTCGTGCAACCTGTGTCACGTATCCGTCGTTCGGAAGCCTTGCTCACCTGATCCGTATCGTACTTTGTGACAACTGGTTATGTGATATTGTCACCTGAGGGCCGTAAACCTGCGACTGAAGGAGGACCGCGACCGGGGCGAAGCTGGGACTATTTGGCCCATTCGGCCCTGCAGAGGGAGGAGACCATGTTCGGCAACCACGATCGAGCGATCAAGGTCCTGGCCTGCATCGGGCTCGCCGCAGCCCTGTTCACGGGCCTCGAGCTGGGCATCCGCATCGCCGCACAGGTGGCCGGCGTGTGGGGAATCGTGGTGGCTTCGGCGCTGTTTCCGGCCACCATCGCCGCGGCTCCGCTGCTCGCCCTCACCTGGGGCCAGTGGACGCCCGCGGTCGTCGTGTACGGAGGTGGCTTCGCGGCCGGCGTACTGTACGCGCGCCGCGGCGGCGTGGAATCGGATTCCTCCGCCACGCGCTGACCGCTACATCTTGATGTCGATCAGCTCGAACTCGTAGACCAGCGTCGCATTGGGCGGAATCGCTCCGGGGACGCCCCTCGCTCCGTATCCCAGATTGGGCGGCACGACGAGCCTCCGCTTGCCGCCGATCCGCATGCCGGTGACACCCTCCTCCCAGCCCGCGATCACGTCACGTCGCGCTCCGAGCTGGAAGCTCCTCGCCTCGCCGGCGTCCCGCGTGCTGTCGAACTTCTCGCCGTTCGGCAGCCAGCCCGTATAGTGCACGACCACGACGTGTCCCGATCGTGCGGCCAGGCCCCGCCCCTCGACCAGGTCCTGGATGTAGAGTCCGCTCGGCGTCCGGCGCATGGCCGAGAGGTCGATGCCCAGTGACTCCGCGAATTCCTGTGGAACAGTGGACTCGACATGCTCACCGGTGGCCTCCGCCGACCGTTCCCCCCGGGCCCGGTCGCGCAGGTTGCATCCGGAGACCAGAACCAGGCCGAGCAGCGCCCCGCCCGCCAACGTTCCCCGGCCGAGCCGGCCAACGCGCCCGGCGCGTCTATGCCGCATCGTCTTCGGGCCCCCGGGCTCCGAGGTCGCGATCCAGCATGAACAGCGCCGGGCCGTCGGCCCCGAACATCTTCATGCGCTGAACGATCTCATCGATGCTGGCTTCTTCCTCGACCTGCTCGGTGATGAACCACTGAAGCATGACCTGGGCAGGGCGGTCCTGCTCCTCCTGCGCCAGGTCGTACAGGTGGTTGATGCGCGCCGTGACGAACCTCTCGTGCTCGAGCGATTTCTCCATGATTTCCAGCGGGGATCCGAACTCGAGCGGCGGCTGATCGATGGCCTGCAGCTGCACCCTCCCTCCGCGCTCGACGAGAAAATCGTAGAACCGCATGCCGTGGGCGACTTCCTCCTGCGCCTGCATCCGCATCCAGGAGGCGAACCCGACGAGGTTCCGGTCGGAACAATCCGCCGACATCGCGAGGTACATGTAGGCCGAGTACAGCTCGTGCTTTATCTGCTCGTTGATCGCGTCCTGGAGCTTCTTGCTGATCATCTCCCGTTCCCGGGTTCAGGGGTACTGGTGCGACCGGCTCGCATCGCCGGCTCCTTACCATGTCTAACCTGCCCGATCCGCGGCGGACGGGCAACCAGTTCTCCCCGGCGGGTCACTCCCCGATCCACACCGTCTTGACGTTCAGGAACTCCCGCAGGCCGTAGATCGCGAGCTCGCGTCCGTAGCCCGAACGCTTGATGCCGCCGAACGGCAGCCTCGGGTCGGACGCGACCATACCGTTGACGAAGACGGATCCGGCCTGCAACTCATCGATGAATCGGTCCGCCGACGCCCGATTCCGGGTCCACACGGCGGCTCCGAGACCGAACTCGGTCGAGTTCGCGAGCGCCAGCGCTTCGCGGGTGTCACTCGCCCGGAAGACGGGCGCCACCGGTCCGAACGTCTCCTCCACGGCGGCCGGGCTGTCCAGCGGAACATCGACGAGGAGGGTCGGCGGGTAGTAGAAGCCCGGTCCATCCGGGAGGCTGCCCCCGGTAAGCAGCCTGGCGCCCGCTGCCACCGACCTCTCGACCTGTTCGTGGAGCTCCGCCCTGATGGCCGGCGTCGCGAGAGGTCCGAGGTCGGTGTCCGGTCGCATCGGATCCCCCACCGTGAGGTCCCGCATGTGACGCAGGAGCAGGGACTCGAACTCGTCCGCGACAGCTCGGGCGACGATGAACCGCTTGGCAGCTATGCAGGACTGTCCATTGTTGATGATCCTGGCCTTGACGGCTGTCTGAGCAGCCCGCTCGAGATCGGCGTCCTCCAGCACGACGAAAGGATCGCTGCCGCCGAGCTCCAGGACCGACTTCTTCAGGTGCTGACCCGCCGCCCGCGCCACGGCCCTGCCGGCCGGTTCGCTTCCCGTGAGCGTGACGGCCGCGATCCGCTCGTCCCCCACCAGAGTCTCGGCTCGCGGAGCTGCGATGAGAAGCGATTGGAACGCCCCGTCCGGGAAGCCCGCTTCCCGGAACACGGACTCGATGGCGAGCGCGCACCCGGGGACGTTGGAGGCGTGCTTCAGAAGCCCGGCGTTTCCGGCGACCAGGGCGGGTGCGGCGAACCGGAATACCTGCCAGAAAGGGAAGTTCCACGGCATGATCGCGAGGATCACCCCGAGCGACTGAAACCGGACCCTGCTCTCGCGCGCCGCGGACTCGACGCGCTCGTCGGCCAGGAACGCGGCCCCGTTCTCGGCGTAGTACCGGCATACCCATTCGCACTTGTCGACTTCCGCCAGCGAAGCGCCGAAGGTCTTCCCCATCTCGGACGTCATGAGGCGGCCGAGCTCCAGCCGACGTTCGTGCAACCGGTCCGCTGCGCGGGCGAGCCACGCCGCCCGCCTCTCGACCGGCAGACGGGCGAACGCGGGCTGGCTCTCGAACGCGAGGACGAGACGGGACTCGAGCTCGGGCTCGCTCAGGGTCGGATATTCGTTCAGCACTTGCCCCGATGCCGGGTTGACACTCTTCATCGACATGGAAGGATCCGTTCTTGTTGAAACCCTGGTTCGGGGAACAACGTAAAGGCCCCCGTAAAGTAGCCGAAGCTCGGCAGCCGGAGAGCCCTTGTCCCGCATGCTATCGAAGACCTGCGCTTCCCTGACCGCGTGCGCCCTGCTTGCGTGCGTCGGGCTCGGGGCGCCCCCCCCGGCGTATTCTCAGCAGCACGGTCCGCCGACCGCCAACCGGGCGTCGTCCGCGCACAAGGACACGCTGCCCCAAGATACGTACGCCGACGACGGCGCGCGTCTGATGATCGAACGGGCCCGCGAGGCACGCGGCACGGAGGCGGCCGGGCTGGCCAGCTACGAGGCGACCATCCGCGAGCGGGTGTATGTCGGTCTCTCGGCGTCCGCGTTCCGGCGGGAGCGCGCGCTGTTCCTGAGCGAGCAGGTCGCCCGCGTGCGCTGGGACTCGGCCGGTGTGGAGACATACCGGTGGCTCGGCAGTCGGCAGGATGTGCCGATCGTTGGGGAGATGGCGAACGACGAGGACCGGAATGTCGAGCGGGGCGACTACGGAGAGGACCCGGACGACCTGATTCCCCTCGATCCGTCGGCCGACCGCCTCATGATGGGTGGAGAGGGATTCCTGCACCCGCTCGCGGATACGGCGGGTTACCACTATCGATTCGCCTCGGGCGATACGATCCGGATCGTGCTGGCCAACAGCGATCGCGAGATCACGCTCGTTCAGATCCGGATCGAGCCACGCCGATCCGAGTTCAGCCTCCTCGCGGGGGCCATCTGGTTCGACCTCGAGACAGCGGCCCTAGTGCGGGGCGCCTACCGACCCGCACGCGACTTCGACATGGAGCTCGATGAGCCGGAGGACGCCGAGGACGTGCCCGGCTTCATCAAGCCGATCACGGCGCGCATCGACCATATGATCGTGGACTACGCGCTGCAGGAGCTTCGCTGGTGGCTCCCGTGGCGGATCCGATTCGAGGGGGAGGGCAGGGCGGGGGCGCTGCTCAGGGTGCCGGTGGCGATCGAGATATCGGTAGGGGACTATGCCCTGAACGAGACCGATACGCTGGATGTGGCGGAAGCGGACCTGCCTCAGGGCTGGGAACGACGGACCAGCGAGCGCGAGCTCGACGACGGCCGGAAGGTCACTGAGATCGTGATCCTGCCACCGCGGGACTCGCTGCGGAATTCGACCCTGTTGTCCGAGGACTTCTTCTCCGGCCAGCCCGTGAGCTTCAGCCAGGACGAGATCGACAGGATGGAGAAGGAGCTCGACGAGCTCACCGCAGGCCGCGCCATCGCGCCCCCCTCGTTGTCCCGGTACGGGATCTTCCGCTACAACCGGGTCGAGGCTCTGAGCGCGGGTATCCGACGGCAGGGGCCGGTAGCCGGCCTGACCGGCTGGGGCGAGGTGCGCCTCGGCGTCGGAGATCTGATTCCCAACGTCGAGCTCGGCCTCCGCGAAGACCTCGCCGGAGGCGCGATCGAGGCGTCGGCCTACTACAGGCTGGCCGCCGCCAACGACTGGGGAAACCCGCTCAACCTGGAAAGCTCGGTCAACGCCCTGCTGTTCGGCTACGACTACGGAGAGTACTACCGAAGAGCGGGCGTGTCGGTCGAGCTCAACAGGGAAAGCGGGCGGTTCAGGCACGAGATCGAAGCCTTCGCCGAGTCCCACTGGTCTGAAGAAAAGCACACGAACTTCTCGATCCCCAACCTGCTCGGACGTGCCGATCCCCCGCCCAACATCCGGGCTGATGAAATCACCATCGCGGGCCTCGCGGGACGCCTTCGCCTGCAGGGCGGGGTCGATCCCGATCGGCTGGTCACCACCGGATCGATCTGGGGCGAGGCCGGGGTCGGAGACACGGAGTACGCACGGCTGGCGGTCGGCGCGACCGTGACCCTGCCATTGTCCTGGCGGCTCGGCCTGAGCCTGGACGGGTCGGGCGGGACGACTTTCGGCGACGTACCGGTACAGCGGCTCTACTACCTGAGTGGGCCCCAGACGGTGCGGTCGTTCGAGCCGGGTCAGATCGCCGGCGAGGCCTTCTGGCTCGCGCGGGCGGAACTCGCCGCCGGTCACCCGGCGGTGCGCTTCGTCGCGTTCGGAGACGTCGGCTCGGCGGGCGATCGCTCCGACCTCGCGAAAGCCGGGCGGTTCGTCGCGCTCGGCGCCGGCGTCTCCGTCCTGGACGGATTGATCCGCGCCGATCTCGCCAGGGGCGTACACGGTGTCGGGCCCCTGCGGTGGCAGTTCATGCTCTACCTGGACGCGCTCATGTGAGCGCGGACTTTCCCGTCGAGCCGGAAGACACGATCTTGCGACGACCGCCGAAGCCGCTCCAGACATGAGGTCGTGGCGATGGTCATCGCTCCCGTCCAGGTGAAGATCTGCTGCATCCATTCGCCCGATGAGGCCCGGATGGCGCTTTCGTTCGGAGCTGCAGCCCTGGGTCTCGTATCGGAGATGCCCGCGGGACCTTCGAACCTGTCGGACGAAGCGATCCGGGATATCGTCGAGTCGGTTCCCTCGTCCGTCGGGACCTTCCTTCTGACTGCGGTGACGGACGCGGACCGTCTGGTCGAGAAGGCGCTCGCCTGCGGCGTCAACACGATCCAGCTCTGGGATCCCCTCGCGCCCGGGGACTATCAGCGACTCCGCGCGGCGCTCCCCGGTGTATCGCTCGTGCAGGCGATCCACGTGATGGGCCGGTCCGCCGTGATGCAGGCGATCGAAGCCGCGCCCCAGGCGGACGCGCTCGTTCTCGACTCCTCCAATCCACAGGTGCCGTACCGGTGGGAGTCACAGGCCGGGCGGACGCACGACTGGGAGATCAGCAGGGAGATCGCTGAGACGGTGGATTGTCCGGTGCTGCTGGCGGGTGGCCTCAATGCGGGCAACCTTGAGTTCGCGATCCGGACGGTCCGTCCGTACGGAGTGGACGTCTGTTCGGGTGTGAGGACCGACGATGCCCTGGACCGCCGAAAGCTGGTCTCGTTCTTCGAGGCCCTGAGGAAGATCCCCGCGTGACATCACTCAGTCGACCAGACCGACGAGCCGCGGTAGCACGACACCCGACGGTCCGAGCAGGGAGACGCGGGCGACGCGGCTGATCGGCGTTTCTTCCAGATTTACTTCGACTACCGCCGCGCCCCGCGCCCCGGCCCGGTGCGCGAGCGACGCGGCTGGCTCGACCACGCCCGACGTACCGGCGACCACCATCACCTGACACTCGCGCACGGCTTCCTCCGCTGAGCGCACCGCAGGTTCCGGGAGGCTCTCCCCGAACCACACGACCGCAGGGCGGAGCCGGTCGCCGCAGCGCGGACAGGAGGGAACCGCCTCGTCGGGCAGGTCATCCGTCCGGCAGTCGTAGCTGCAGGATGTGCAGCGGGCGCGCGCCAGCGAGCCGTGCAGCTCGATCACGTTCTCGCTTCCGGCGGCCCTGTGCAGGCCGTCCACGTTCTGGGTGATCAACCAGAAGCGCTCGCAGCGACGCTCCAGCGTGACGAGCGAGCGGTGTCCCTCGTTCGGAGTGACTCCCGCCAGGGCCCCTATCCGGAACCGGTAAAACTCCCAAACGCCCGCCGGGTCGCTCCGGAATGCCCCGGGGGTGGCCAGCTCCACGGCAGAACGGCCCCTCCAGAATCCGCCGGCTCCACGGAACGTCGGGACCCCGCTTTCCGCCGAGACGCCGGCCCCTGTCAGCACGGCCACCCGGGCGGCGTCATTCAGCAGCTGGACCGCCAACCGCAGATCGCGCTCGTCGTCTCGCATCCGTCCCGTCCCACGTCACTGGTGATCGGCTGAGGGCCGGCGCAAGTTACGAAGCCATGCGCACCCTCGTAATCCTGAACCCGACCGCGGGCGGACAAGCCGGCGCAGGCCGACTCCGCGGCCGCATCGAGGCGTGCATCCAGGCGGACTTCGTGTCCACCACGGAGCCGGGACACGCGGCCCGGCTCGCAGCCGACGCCTCCGGGTCCGGCTACGACACCGTCGTCGCGGTCGGCGGAGACGGAACGGTTCGTGAGGTCGCGGCCGGACTCCACCAGGCGGGC
>CANPVW010000296.1 GCA_947581745.1 Candidatus Benthicola azotiphorus | reverse complement strand
TCTCACGGAACTTCCGCCGCACCGAGATGTCCTGCCGGTTCACGATCGACGCGAACATGTTACCGGCGAGCTGCTGGGTGATCGTGCTCCCGCCGGCGGCATCGTATCCGGCGAACGCGAATTCGATGGCGGCGCGCGTGAACCTCAGATAGTCGATGCCGTGGTGCGACCAGAAACGCTTGTCCTCCACCGCCACGAACGCATCGACCACGTGCTGCGGGATCTGCTGGTACTCGACCGCCGTGCGCCGTTCCACCGCGAACTCGTGCAGGAGCGAGCCATCGGAGGCGTAGACTCGCGTCGCCTCCTTCGGCTCGAACGCGTAGATCTGCGCGATCGACGGGCACTGGTCGCAGATGTGCTCCCACGCGCCCAGGGCGAGCCCTCCGGCCAGCGAAACGCCGGCGAGCACCACCGTGAGCGCGATCCAACGGGCCCTCGGGGCCGGCCACGACAGCCGAAATCGCTTGTTGCCTGTCCTCTCCGCCATATCTATGCTGTGCGCTTCCTGGTGACCTGACGCATCATGGTGCCACTTCTACGAACGTGGACGACGAATGTTTCTCCCCGTGGACGAGCAGATGGTTCGGATCCGCGACGGCGTCGCGGAGATCCTGCCCGAATCCGAGCTCATCGCCAAGCTCGAGCGGTCGCGTACGGAGCGGGAGCCCCTGATCGTGAAGCAGGGCTTCGACCCCACGCGCCCCGATCTCCACATCGGCCACGCCGTATCGATTCACAAACTGCGGACTTTCCAGGAGCTGGGCCACCGTGTGGTGTTCGTGATCGGCGACTTCACCGCGCTAGTGGGAGACCCGTCGGGGCAGAGCGATGCGCGGCCCATGCTCACCCGGGAGGAGATCGAGGCCAACCTGCGGACCTACCGCGAGCAGGTGTTCCAGATTCTGGACCCCTCGAAGACCGAGATCCGGCAGAACAGCGAGTGGCTCTCTCCCCTGCGGCTCCAGGACGTGCTTCGGCTCACTTCTCAGTACACCGTCGCACGCATGCTCGAGCGCGATGATTTCGCGGTCCGGTATGCGCAAGAGAAACCGATCTCCATCGTCGAGTTCCTGTATCCGATGATGCAGGCCTACGACTCCGTGGCCCTGGGAGCGGACGTGGAGCTCGGCGGCACGGATCAGAAGTTCAACCTCCTGCTCGGCCGCACGCTCCAGGAGAAGGCCGGCCAGGAGCCCCAGGTGTGCGTGACCCTGCCGCTTCTTCGGGGCACGGACGGAGAACGGAAGATGTCGAAGTCCTATGACAACTACGTCGGCCTGACGATGGACCCCGCCGACATGTTCGGTCGCACGATGTCGATACCGGACTCGTTGCTCGAGGAGTGGATCGCTCTCGCATCGGGGGCCTCGGGCGAGGAACGGTCGCGGTGGTTGACGACGGCGCCGGGCGATCCGCTGGCCGCCAAGCGGTGGCTGGCGGAGGCCATCACCGCGAGGTACCACGACGCCGAGGCGGCGACCGGGGCTCGCGATGCCTTCGATCGGGTCCACCGCGAGCGCGATGTTCCGGAGGATCTGGAGACCTGCGTGCTCGAAGCGCGCGAAGAGGGCGGTCTGTGGATCGGCCACGCGCTGGCCCGTTCGGGCCTCGCCCGGTCGACCTCCGAAGCGCGCCGGCTCGTCGAGCAGGGAGGCGTGCGAATGGACGGTGAGGTGGTGGAGGACCCCGAGTGTCACGTTTCCCCGGGGTCGTACGTTATGCAAAGAGGAAAGCGGAGGTTCCTGCGACTGGTCGTGAAGGCTGCCGGGGAACCCGACAATTGCCCCTCGACAACCGACGGGGATACCGGCTCAGGTTGACATGGACGGCGCAGGGCCTCAGCTTTCCCAACCAAGTTAATGCAACGTTACTTACGCCGGTTCGCGATACCGTCGGACGGGACGTTGCAGGGAGGCCGGCGGCTATTGACACCCGTGCGGTGCATCCGTAAGCTTTCCACCGGGTCAGGAACAGGACTGCGGTTCCCGGCTCAAAAAACGAGAGTCCTCCTGCCAAACCTCTCGGACTCTCCTGAAGTGCTGGCCCCGCAGGGGTCGTGTAGCTGAGGCAAAGGCGCACGGGCGGTGCGCTGCACATAGAACGAGGTTCGAAGGAACCAGAGGCTGTCCCTCGGAGTGTTCGGCGTCCTGAATGGGACGAACCATGTCGGTAGAACATCACGAGGCTCGACAGGAGGCCGGTAGGCACGAGGCCCTCCGGCGATCCGATTCCTCCAGCAAGGGGAGGGGATTATCGGCTCCACCTTCGTTCGTACCCAGGAGGCCTCAGCGGTCCTCCAAATCAGTCGTCTCTCACTCACTGGTCGACCCGTACGCCACTACGACGCGAAGGGCCGCGAGGGGGTTCTCGTCTCGTGGTCGCGTTGCGGTCGACTCATCTCCTTAATGCCCTGAGGAGGGTGATCCATGCTGCGTTATTGGTTGAGAGGGGCTTTTCGGGCAGGTCTGGCGACGGCCGGACTGGCGCTGTTCGCTGCTAGTCCGCTGTTCGGTCAGGCAAGCACTGGAAAGATCCAGGGTCGTGTGACGGACGCGGGGACCGGAGCTCCGATCGCGGGAGCACAGATCCTCGTCGACGGAACGACGCTGGGTAATCTGACCAACGACCAGGGATTCTACTTCATCAACGAGGTGCCGGCGGGTCTGCAGAACGTGCGGGCTCAGTTCATCGGATACCGGCCGTTCGTGATCGAAAACCAGAGAATCCTCGCAGGTCAGACAACGACAATGAACTTCGAGCTGGAGCAGACGGCGGTCGAGCTCGAGGCGATCACGGTCGAGGGTGACAGGAACCCGCTGGTGCCGCGTGACCAGACTTCGACCAAGTCGATCATCCAGGGTGAGGCGATCTCCGAGCTTCCGCTGGACAATGCCTCGAGCATCGTGGTTCTGCAGCCCGGCGTGGTTCAGACGAATTCGGGTGTCACGATCCGTGGCGGCCGGGCGAACGAGGAGGCCGTGTTCATCGACGGCGTGCTCATTCGCTCCTTCGGGCAGGCGGACGCGAACAACGTCTCGATCCCGACCAACGCGCTCGAGCAGGTGGACGTGAACGTGGGCGCCTTCGCGGCAGAGTACGGCGAGGCCCAGTCGGGCGTCGTGAGCTACGTGACGCGATCGGGCGGCGCGCAGTTCACGGGCTCGCTCGAGTTCTTCTCGGATCAGCTGGGGCCCAATTCCTGGCGCACGAACTTCAACCGCGCGGAGCTGACGCTCGGCGGCCCGGTCGCGGGCCCGCTGACGTTCTTCTTCGCCGGGACGGCGCAGGGACAGCAGTCCAACCGGACGGAGTTCGCTCCGGAACGGTGGGTGATCAGCGGAATCGACACGTGCCCGAGCGCCTCGCAGTACGCGAGCCTGTGCACGGCCGGTGAGCCGGCGGTCTTCTCGAACGAGCGTTCGTCGAGCACCGCGGGCGCCACGGACTACGTGGACATCGCGGCGCTGAACTACGTGCCGTGGGACAACGGGCGGACGAACCCGGACAACTGGAGCCAGAGCGACCTGTTCACGTTCAACCTGAACTGGCAGCTGCCGCGCGGCTCGCGGGTCAACTTCGCGTTCACCCGGAACCGCGATCAGGCCTACGGCCGGGGCGGGTTCACGGGGCTCTACAATCCGGACAACTACGACGGAAACCTGAACACGCGTAACGTGTTCACGCTGGGGTGGTTCCAGACGATCACCCAGACGGCCGACCAGCAGATCGCGCTGGACCTCCGGGCCAGCTACCAGACGGACCGGTTCAGCAACGGGACGCTGACGAACAGCTGGTGGCAGGACAACCGTGACCCGTTCCTCGGGTTCACGTTCGGAAACGTGGAGTTCCTGCTCCCGGAGGACTTCCAGGTGACGGGCTTCAACGTATTCGACTTCGACGACGAGTTCCTGAACGCGTACCGGTCGAACGCCGTGCCGTACGACAGCATGCGTTATTACCCGCAGCGGAACGAGCTCGCCGCGTCGCAGTCGCTGACCGGTCTGTCCCAGAACCTGCGCGCCAATCCGTACGGTGAGCGCACGGGCTACGCGATCAACGGCTACGGCAACACCGGGCTGTCCAAGGTCAACGAGGACCGGTTCCAGCTGCGCGGGACGCTGGACTGGCAGCTCGGCCGGTTCAACCGGGTGAAGCTCGGCGGCGAGTGGCTCGATATCGACATGCTCGCCAACAACATTCCGCTGTACACCGGCGTGCCGCTTCCCGAGCACTCGACGCCGACGCGGATCGGAGCCTTCCTGCAGGATCGCCTCGACATCGGCGACCTGGTGCTGGAAGGTGGCGTGCGGTGGGACTACCTGGACCCGGGTGTCGAGTACTCGCGCGTGCCTGGCTACATATTCAACGTGCCCGACAGCCTGAAGCAGGGCTTCGTGCGCTTGAACTCTTCGACGGGCGAATACGAGCCCCTGAACGCGTGCGGGCCGGAGTCGTTCGATCCGTCCGCTCCGTGCAAGTCGAACTTCATCGAAGGAACGACGAAGTCCGAGTTCAGCCCGCGGATCGGGGCCAGCTTCCCGGTCACGCCGACCTCGACGTTCCGGCTGAGCTACGGCCGCTTCGTGCAGACGCCGGCGTTCTTCACCAACTCCGGGTTCTCGTCAGGGATCGCCGGAACCGCCTCGCAGACGGTCGGGTTCCTGCAGAACACGAACTCCGACCTGGTCAACCAGAACACGAACGCGACCTGGGGTCGTGACATCGACATGCCGAGCACCCGCACCTTCGAGTTCGGGTACCGGCAGCTGATCGGTCAGGACCTGGTGCTGGACGTCTCGGCGTTCAACAAGAAGCAGCGTTCGGCCCTCGCGGTCCGCAAGCTCCAGTTCAGCGATCCGAACCGCGAAGGGGCGTTCACGTTCCTGAACGTCGTGACGAACAGGGACTGGACGGAGGCGAACGGGTTTGAGGCCAAGGTGGACAAGGCCTTCGGCAACCTGTCGGTGAACAGCCTCACGTACAGCTTCGTCGATGCGCGTGGCACGGGATCCGACCCGTACACCTACACGCAGCTCATCCTGCGGGCCGTGTCGAACCTGTCGCTCCTGACGGGTGCGCCGGAGAATCCGCCCGAGGTGCTGCTGCCGCTCGAGGAGAGCCGGAAGCACAACATCTCGCTGACGAGCAGCCTGGCGTTCCCGGTGGACTACATGCAGGGGTCCACGCTGGGCGCCATCCTGTCCGACTTCGGCGTGTACGCGGTGCTCAGGCTGCGCAGCGGATTGCCGTACACCAAGCTGATCAACACCGGCAACGGACAGATCGGTCCGCCCAGTGTCGCTGGCCTGGAAGGACGTCCACAGAGCTCGATCAGCAACACCGAGACGCCGTGGACGACGGCGATCGACATGCGGTTCACGAAGGGCTTCCAGATCGGCCAGAACTGGAACCTGCAGGCGTTCATCGACTGGCGTAATCCGTTCAACATCTCGAGCTACACGACGGTGTTCCTCGAGACGGCGGGAACGGTCAACCAGCAGTTCCGCGATGCGCAGCTTCTGTCGGCGCTCACGGACACACGCCTCGACGGCGACAACCTGATCGACGATTTCGATATCGCGACGGAATCGCCGGAGACCGATTACAACAAGTTCTCGCTCATGCGGGCCGAGGAGCGGTGGGGCAACGGAGACGGGGTCTTCACCGTGGAGGAGCAGAACATCGCTTTCGGGCAGGGATACGAGAGCACTTATGGTCAGAACGTCAGGTTCGACACCTCTGACCAGCTCTTCCGTATCGGCCTGAGGATCGCCTTCTAGAGGCGTGGAGGTATAACGGATTGGGGGGGCGATCGTGGCCCGATCGCTCCCCTCTACCCGAAAGACCAGGAGTGGCCATGAGACTCAGCATGTTTGCACGGCTCGGCCGAAGCGGCCGGAGGCTGGTCTGGGGCGGGGCGCTGGGAGTGCTCCTGCTCGCGGCCGGTACGACGGCTATCGGCGACGTCTCTCCGGAGGCAAAGCGTGCCAGGAGCCAGGACGATTCGTTCTCGCTCTTCGCCGGACCGACGGCGGTGCTAACGGGCAACCAGCTGCAGTGTGGACTGAACAACCAGGGATACATCTGCACGGATGTGTTCGACAGTCCGACCGGCGGCGGCGGATTCTGGCCCGTTGGCTCGCCCAACGCGTACATCTTCAACACCGGCCTGCAGATTGCCGGTATCATTCAGGAGGACGGCGGGCCGTGGGCGAACGACACTACGGCGGCCTTCTTCTTCGATCCGAAGGGCACGACACAGCACGGCTCGGCCCTCACCAACATCTACGACTCGCTCAATCCGGACGACCTGGCGAACTGGCCCGACGAGGCCAAGATCGCCGACGGCGATCCGCTGTTCCAGCCGGTCCTGTGGGGACGCAACACCGCGTCGCAGCAGGACTCGTGGGTGCAGTACTGGGACGGCGATCCGGCGAGGATCAACGGGCGGATTCACCCGCTCGGAATCCAGGTGACGCAGCGCAGCCTGGCCTGGAACTACCCGGCCGGCAACGAGTCGCTGATCTACTTCATCTACAAGTTCGCGAACGTCACGGACTCCGAAGAATTCCTGCGTCTGAACAACACGCAGTTCTTCGGCGGTGACGCCGCGCTGCCGACGAGCGGCTACACGATCGGCGAGCTGTACGGCGCCTTCGGTACCGACATGGACGTGTCGGACGCGACGGAGAACTTCTCCACGGCGGTCCTTCCGTTCGACGTCGGCATCTCGTACACGGGCGGGTTCAACGCGCCCGAGTTCGCCTACACGCCGGACATCTTCTTCCCGCCCTTCTTCACGGACGCCCCCGGGCTGATCGGGATCAAGTACCTGAGGAGCCCGATCCGTCCCGGAAGCGATCCGCCCGAAGAGGTGGGCCTGACTCTGTTCTCCGCCAACCTCAACGCGAGCTTCGGGTTCCCGGATCCGCAGAACGACAAGCAGCTCTGGCGGTATCTGTCGGGCAAGATCAGCCCGTCGCAGGGCGACAATCCCTGCAACGTGGAGCCGGAGGTGCTTACGGCGGATCCGAACGATACCCAGCGCTCAGTCTGCTTCATCTACCAGGAATCCGCGGACACGCGGTTCTTCCAGTCGTCGGGGCCGTTCGAGCTCGGTCCAGAAGACGAGCCGGCGACGATCGTGGTGGCCTACATCGCCGCCGCGACGGTGGAGAGGATGCCGGACGGCTCGCCGAGCGGGATTCTGGCGAACCAGGCCGATGCGAATTCGAATGCGCCGGGCGACCCGTCGTTCCACCCGGGGTACACGAGCGCTCGCGCCTGCTCGCCGACGGCGGTGGCCAACAGCGATCTCAGCCTCTGCGACGACGTGCGGTCGCCGAATCCGGTCAAGCCGATCGAGCGCGGGGCGGGTTGGTACCAGTACACCGGTGCGGCTCCGAGTGGCCGCGTCAACGGCTTCCTCGAAGGTCCGGACAACAAGCTGGACCAGTTCAGCGTCGAGGTGGTTCCGAACAGCCTGCTCGGCCGGGCGCTGGTGGCGCAGACGATCTTCGACAGCAGCTTCCTGCTGGGATTCGCCCCCGAAGCACCGGTGTTCTATTTGGTGCCGGGCGACAATTCCGTCACGGTGATCTGGGAAGAGAGCGCCACCGAGACGCTCGGTGACCCGTTCTACCAGGTCGCCGGTGATCCGGGGAGCGCGCTGTACAATCCGAACTACCGCGAGTTCGACGTCGAAGGCTACCGGGTGTGGCGCGGGACGAACCCGGGCGCGCTGGGCCTGATCGCCCAGTTCGACAAGTCGGACAGTCAGTTCTTCGATTACACGTGCGAGACCGTAAGGCCCGACGAGGACGTCGGAGCGGAGAGGGAAGGGACGCCGGTGGTCGGGTTCGTGGCAGGTGAAACGTGCCCGCTCGTGCCTGGCAGCACCTTCATCGCGCGGAACATCGACAGCAACATGATCTTCAACAACGGCTCGGACGGCGGTCTGCCGGGAGCCGGCGTGGCGCGCCTCGCGGACCTGTCCGCGATCAGCACGTCGACCACCCGTGTGATCCTCGACGATCTCGCGGGACCGGCGGAGCCCCTGACGGACTCCGGGATTCCGTACTTCTACAACGACGTCAGCGTCACGAACAACTTCACGTACTACTATTCCGTGACGGCGTTCGACGTGAACTCGCAGGCCTCCGGACCGCATTCGCTGCGGTCGGCCCGCATCAACCAGTCGACCGCACCGCGGGCAGACTCCCCGAACCTGGAGTTCGCGTCGCTCACGGCGGCCATCACGGGCGACGACGGCGTGGCGCTGGTGACGAACCAGCCGGTGCCGTCGGTCGATCCGGATGACGGGACGTTCTCCGGGCCGTTCCCGCCGACGAACGGGATTTCACAGACGTTCGCGCCGCTGGTTCCGCGCCTGCTGCCGCAGTTCGAGCTGACGGCTCGGATCGACAGCGTGAAGCCGGACTGGGTGCAGCAGACCGGGTGCGGCAGCTACGGCTGGGCGTTCCAGAGCGTGTGCTGGCGGGCGTGGATCACGCTGAACGGTCAGACGGTGGAGGCGACGGGACTGGCCTCGAACTGGAACTCGTTCGGCCGGCCGCCCTACAGTGAGACGCTGGTGGTGAACCAGGAGATTCCGTTCGATCCCGCGGCGCTGAAGGCGTTCGGGATTCCGGCGGCCTCGGGTGCGGCGCAGGCGTACTTCACTGTGGACGAGTCGATCCAGCGGATCAACTGGGAAGGCCAGCAGAACCGCCGGGGCGCGACGTCCAACACGCTGCACGGCGGACCACGCTGGTTCAACGGAACCGAAGAGACGCTGGCGGACCCGACCGCGTTCATTCGCGTCGGCCGACTGGCGGAGGTGGACTCGGTGTTCATTCCGATCCACCACACGGACATCGGACCCGGTGGACCGCAGCTGCCGAACTCGGGCACGGTCCAGTACTTCGGCTACTATCAGGCTTTCCTGGGCCACGCGGCGGACTATCGAGTGACCTGGGAGGGCGGGACGATCACGGTTCGGGACATCTCGAACCACGTGGACGTGCCGTTCAGCGCCGAGTACGGGGCGTCGTGGGGCTTCCTGAACGACGACGGGGACGGGGACGGCACGGTGTCCTGGCAGGACTTCTGGTGTGTCGGAGCCGACGCGTGGGCCGAGTACGAGGCCACGCTCGGGGCGACCTGCCCTGCTCCGCTGGCGCTGTCGCCGACGCCGACGATCCACTCGATCTCGATGGACACGAACACGGTGCCGGCGCCGGACGGGAACGGCTTCACGCTGTACCTGGGCGCGATGCGGCACTTCTTCCTGACGGAGACGCTGCCCCCGGACGGGACGGTGTGGACGCTCAGGACGTACAACGGTTCGGTGACGGCTTCCTCCGGACTCGACTCGTTCGATCCGGGCGGATACAAGTACATCGCGGTCTACGACGCTGGCGCAGGTCAGTCGGGCTTGCGCAACCCGCTCGTGCCGGGTCTGACGATCGGCTGGAGCGTCGCGAACAACACGGCCGCGACCGGACCCGTGGACCTGACGCAGGTGCACACGGTGCCCGATCCGTACCTGGCGACGAGCCAGTACGATCTGAGCCCGACGACGAAGCAGCTGATGTTCGTCAACCTGCCGCCGCAGGCCACGATCCGGATCTACACGCTGACGGGCGTGCTGGTGGACGTCGTGAACCACAACGACTCCTCGGGCGGCGGCCGGGAGGTGTGGGACCTGAGAAACCGGAACAACCAGTTCGTCGCGAGCGGCGTGTACTTCTTCCACGTCGTGACGCCGGACGGGGATGAGTACGTCGGCAAGTTCACCGTCGTGAACTTCGCCGGCCAGAACTGACGAGAACCGGACCCGCGGGGGGGCTCAGGCCCTCCCGCGGAAATTGACCAGCTCCTTTAGGAGGTATTCATGCGGCTATTCAGTCGAGCGGCAATTGCCCTGCTCTTGGCGATTGCCCTGCCGGGACTGCTCTGGGCGCAGGAAATCGACCCGAACAACCCCGTCAAGATCGCCAGTGACAACACGGCGTTCGGCGGTACGTCGGCCGAGTTCCTGCAGTTCGGTTCCGGGGCTCGCGGCATGGCTCTCGGCGGATCGTTTTCGACGATCGTCGATGACGTGAACGCGCTGTACTACAACCCTGCCGGCCTGACCAGTATGCAGGGGCCCGAGGTGGCGCTGACGCTGATGCCCTACTTCGCGGATACCGACTATTACTGGACGGGCCTGGCCTTTCCGTTCTCGGACGGTGACTTCGGAATGGGGTTTTTCCTCGGTCACTTCGGGTTCGGGAACCAGCCCATCTACACGGAAGCCGATCCGGACAACGTGTCCGGGGAGACGTATGGCGTGAACGAGACGGTCGCCGGCCTCTCCTTCGCCCACGCGTTCATCGATCGCTTCTCCGCGGGCCTCACGTTGAAGTTCATCAACGACGACCTGGCGACGGGCGCCCTGGGTGGTGCTTCGGCCTCGGCGGCGGCGATCGACTTCGGCGTCAACTTCCACAGCGAGCTCGGCAACCGCCCGATCCGCCTGGCGTTCGTCGTGCAGAACCTCGGTGGGTCGCTGGCGCACGAGGGTGAGGCGCTGCGCTTCCGGGACATCAACGGCAGTGATGCGGACGTGAGCATTCCGGATCAGAGGCAGGACCCGCCGGCCGCAAGGCTGGTGACGGACGCCTTCCCGCTGCCGAGGTTGTTCCGGGTGGGCCTGAACTACGACATCATCTCGGGCGAGTCGAGCAACCTCTCGCTGATGGGCGAGTTCATCGAGTCGAACAACACGAATGCCGCGTTCGGGTTCGCGGGTGAGTACCGGTGGACCGGGGTCGATGTGCCGGTCGGCGTGGCGCTTCGGGCCTCGTTCCAGACGCAGCCCGACAACGCGTACCTGGGTGGCACGTGGGGCACCAGCGAGGGCATCGATGGCCTCGGACTCGGTGGCGGACTGTTCTACCGGTTCGCGGACCGGTATCGGATCCAGTTCGACTACGCATACAAGAACTACGGCGTGCTGGGGAGCGCGAACGCGTTCACCGTGGGCCTCGGCGTAGACTGACCAGACGGAAGACCGAATGTCCGCGCGAACTACTCCGAGGAGCTGGAGGTCTGAAGGCGTGAGCGCCGCCGTCCGGCGAACGGTGGTGCTCTGCCTCGCGTCCGCGGCCGGGACCCTGACGGTCCCGTCCGTGGTGGCTTCCGCCACGATGTCTGCCCAGCAGGAAACGGCTCAGGGCGGCCTCGAGGTCACTCTCTTGCGGACGTGGGCCCCGGAGGACCTGACGGTGGTCGACGGATTGGCGAACGTGCCCCTCACGATGCTGGCCGGGGGGACAACGGGAGCCTATCGGTTCGAGCTCGCCGTGTTCGATCAGTCGGATGCGCAGCTGTATCGGGATAGTTGGGAGAGGCAGCTCAGCCAGCAGGCTGTCGCTTACGTGGAGTCCGGAACTTCCTATCTTCTTGAGCCCTTCCGGTTCGGGGTGAGACCCGGCGAATACGAGGTCGAAGTGAGGGCGTATCCGACGGATGCGCCGGACCTCGGTGAACGGATCCGCCTGCCGCTCGTGGCGTTCGATGGACGTCCGGGTACGTCGGATCTGTACCTGGCGACACGGGTCGAGCCAATCACCGAAGGTGCGGGAGGGGGGAGCTGGTCAGTGACCCACGGAGGCTTCGGAATCGCAGCGGCAGCCCGTATGTCGATCCTGCCGACGGAGCCAGACCTCTACTACTATCTCGAGCTGTACGGTCACGATTCGGATTCGACCCTGATCAGCGTGAGCGCCGAAGTGCGGTCGGGTGATCGGGTGGTGTACAGGACGCCCGCTACGCAGGTGGAAGTCGGGCCGGGAGGCGTCCCGTTCACGGGACATATCTCCCTCGCCGGTCTTCCGCCGGGCGAGTACACCCTCGCGATGAATCTGGGTGCAGGGGATGGAGAAGGGAGTCGTGCGGCCACCTTCCGGATGCTGAGTCCGCAGACTGCGGTCGCCGCCGGCGCCGCAGGGGGAAGCTACGAGGCGGATTATTTCGCCACGCTTTCGGACCCGGAGCTGGAGCAGACCTTCGGCGGGGTGGCGGTCCTCATCACGGACACGGAACGGGTGACCTTCGAGGCGCTTCCGCCGGACGCGAAGCGCAGGTACCTGACGGAGTTCTTCCAGCAGCACGATCCGAGCCCGGGCAGTCCCGGTAACGCGTTCCTCGACGATTACCTGCAGCGGATTCAGACGATCCGGGCGCGGTACGACGAGACTGTCGGGACCGAGGAGCGCATGCCGTGGTACACGGACCGCGGCCGGATCTACCTGAAGTACGGCGAGCCGCAGGACCGAGTAGTCAATTACTCGCCGTCCGACATCGGAGCTCCGAGCGGCGTCGGTGGGGGATTCGCGGGCGAGCCGCCCTATGAGATCTGGCAGTATCAGACGACGAGCTTCGTGTATCTGTTCATATCGGAAGACCGCTTCGGTCACTGGCGACTGATCTACAGCACCGACCCCGATGTCCAGTCCCTGGCGGACTGGTACCGGCGGTGCGGGCCATCGGCACTGAACGATCTGCGAACGAACTTCGGAGTCAACACCCGGTTTACTGAATAACTGATGCCGGCGGACAACCGCTGTAAACGGTGTCACATCGAGAGAGAGGGTATCATGAGAGTTGGCTTGGTGCGTAATGTCGGGCTCAGCATTACCGCGCTGGCTGTCCTCGCGCTCGGGGGGTGTGACGACAATCCCCTGAACTTCGACGTCAAGGACACGGTGGGTATCGAGACCAATCCGTCGGTCATGGTGGTGTCGGCCGGCCGGACGGCCGAGTTGGAGACCCGCGCGGTCAACCAGGGTGGCGAGCCCACGTTCGACGAGATTTCGGCTGCCGTGGACGCTTCGTGCGGACCGGCGACGATTCAGATCATCGACGTTGCAGAGCTCGAGATCCAGCCGCCGGGGATGTTCGCCGTCACGGGTGGATCCGTGCTCGGCCAGACCTGCATCGCGCTGACCTCCGGGTCGAGCTCGGCGCAGGTGGACGTCACCGTGGTCGCCAACGGCGTCGAGATCACGGCCCCTGTGGACGGAACGATGTTCAGGAGCGGCGATACGGGCCAGATCGTAGCCCAGCTCGTTGGCCTGGACGGTGCGGTGGCCGGGCCGTACGACCCGACGCTCGCGACGTTCGCGTCGAGCGACACCGACGTCATCGAGATCACGGATGACGTGGGTAACTTCACGGCGGGCCAGTCCGGATCGGCGACGCTGACCGTGACGTGGTCCGGGGACGACGCCAACGGCACGGCGGGTCTCGGGGTCATTCGCCAGAGCTCCGTCAACGTGACCGTCACCGCCGGTGTTCCCGTTGCGGCGGCGTTCGAGAACGATCCGCTCGGTGCGTTCCTGGTCGGTGACATCAGCGAGTTCGAGGTCTTCCTGGTGGATGCCGATGGGAACCAGAACACCAATGAGACGGAGATCACTGGCGTGACGGTGAACTCCTCGAACCCGGCGGTCGCGACGGCTTCCGGCGCTCTCGTTCCCGGTGGCTCGGTGCACGTGATCGTGACGGTCGAAGCGGTTGGCGGCGGTTCGTCGACGATCTCCGGGACGGTCCAGACGACCAACGGGGATCTGCCGTTCACGGCCGAGTACTACGTGCCGGCGCCTTCGATTACGAGCCTGTCGGCGTCGTCGGGCGTGTTCGCCACCACGGTGACGATCACGGGCCAGTCGCTCGGCTTCCCGGGCCTCGTTACGTCCGTCCTCGTGGACGGCGTGCTACTCGGTAACTTCACGGTGGTGTCCGATACGGAGATCACGGCGCAGATGCCGACGTACGCCACCGCGAG
Organism: Candidatus Benthicola azotiphorus; assembly: GCA_947581745.1. Classification (GTDB taxonomy): domain Bacteria; phylum Gemmatimonadota; class Gemmatimonadetes; order Palauibacterales; family Palauibacteraceae; genus Benthicola; species Benthicola azotiphorus. Next base: position 4,258 of record CANPVW010000296.1, on the reverse strand, counting down.
CGCTGGCCACACCGTGGTCGTGGACGTGAACGGGATCTCGTCGACTGAGGCCATCACGTGGGATCAGACCAACGACTGCAGCGCGCTCGACTTCCCCGAGGAACCGGGATTCGATGGTCCATTCGTGGACGTGTCCTATCCTCTGGAATGCACGGGCACGGCCTCAGGGCCGCAGGATGACTGGTTCTTCGCGGATGTCTCCGCGGACGCGGCCCTTGCGGGCGGCGGCTCCTACAGCGTGACGCTGACCCCGACGTGGGGTCCGCCGTTGAAGGACATCGACTTCTACTACGACGACTGCACCTTCACAGTCTTCGACTTCGCGGTCGACCAGCCGCCCGATACGTACGACGCGGATCTCGCGGAGGGTTGCTCGCTGTGGATCATGGACGACTACGCAGGGTTCAACAACGGGGACACGACCCCGCAGCCCTACACGATCACCGTGGCGCCGTAGCAGTCCAGCAGCAACGGGCACCTCTCGCGAGGCGCCTTGAAGGGAGACATCGGAGCCCCCGGAATTTCCGGGGGCTCCCGTCTATTGGGATACCGGGAGCGAAGCGTCGGTCGATGCCGGATACGAATGTCCGTGGAATGCGGGTCGCGATCGGCCTGGGCAGCAACCTGGGCGACCGGGTCGGGCATCTCCGGCTCGGCCTCGAGGCCGTGGCGGCGCATGTCGAGGGTCTGCGGGTATCACGTGTCTACGAGACCGGACCCCGCTACTACGAGCCGCAGGGACTCTTCCTGAACGCCTGCTGCGTCGGCTGGACACGCCTCACTCCACGCCAGATGTTGTCGGAGCTTCAGGACGCCGAGCGGAGGTCGGGAAGGCGGCGCGGCGGGCCACGCTTCGGGCCGCGCGAGCTCGACCTGGACCTGTTGCTCTACGGGAGCCTGACCCTCGAGAGCGATCAGCTGGTGCTCCCGCATCCTCGCCTGCGCGAGCGGGCGTTCGTCCTCGTGCCCCTGGCCGAGATCGCGGCGGACTGGGAGGTGCCGGCCACGCCGGGACATGCGGCTGCGACGGTAGCGGACCTGGCAGCGGCGGTGACGCCGGCCGATGTGAAGAGAACGGAGATCGATCTTTGAAGGTCACGACGGAAGGGAGACGGTGAGGCTGGGCAGGCGCGTCCGCCGGGCCGCCGGCTTCGTCCTGCTCGGGTTCGGGCTCGCCGCCTGCGACGGGGCCGACGCGGCAGGCGACGTGGAGCTTCCGACCGCGGGCGCGACGGACACCACCCTCCGGCGCCTCGCGGCCGAGCTGCTTCCAGCCGCCGAAATCCACTCGGGTCTCCCGGCCAGGGGCCCGATCCGGCTCGCGGCACGCTCCAGGGAGGACCTGGAGGCCTTCCTGATCGACGAAATGGCCCAGCAGCTGCCCCCGGACCGCATGGCGGCCGTCGTGCGAACCTACGCGCGCCTGGGGCTCGTCCCGGACACGATCGACCTCGCTCCGCTTCTGCGCTCCCTCCTGCTGGAGCAGGTCGTGGGCTACTACGATCCGGCCCGCGACACGCTGTACGTGGTGGACCGGGTGGACGCCAGCCAGGTCGAGCCCGTGCTGCTGCACGAGATCGTTCACGCCCTGCAGGATCAGTACGTGGACCTGGACTCACTGATGCACGCCAACCTCGACACCAACGACCGCGGGACGGCAGCTCAGGCCGCCCTGGAGGGGCAGGCTACGTTCGCCATGCTCGAGTGGCAGCTCGCCAGCCTCACGGGCTCTGACGCCGACCTGACGGCCCTTCCGGGCCTGGACGGTGTCCTGGGCGATGATCCGCTGGGCGCGGCGGGGATCGAGATGCCCCTGCTGAGCGAGGCTCCGGCGGTGATTCGAGAGAGCCTGCTGTTCCCGTACCTGGGGGGCCTGGTGTTCCTCCAGAAGAACTGGGCGGGACCCTGGGGGCGTGTGCCGCCGCTCGGGGCCAGGATGCCGGTGTCGACCGAGCAGGTGCTGCACCCCGAGCGTTTCGAGCCCGGGAGGGAGGACATGCCGACGGACATCGGGTTCCTCTCAGGACCCCCCACGGGGTGGACCGAGGTCTACTCGGACGATCTCGGAGAGCTGGAGACCCGGCTCGTCCTCAGGGAGTTCCTCGCGGGGCGCGAGGAGGCCGACCGGGCCGCGGCAGGGTGGGACGGAGACCGCTTCCGGCTGCTCGACGGGCCGTCGGGAGAGGTCTTCCTGTGGGCCTCGGTATGGGACACCGATCGGGACGCGCTCGAGTTCGAGAACGCGGTCAGACGCGCCCTGACCGCGCGTTATCGGGGTGATCCGGCGGGGGAGGGGCGCGACATCCGGGTCAGCCGCGGGTCGCGGGGTGTTCGGCCCGTGGTGGTCGTCTGGGATCTTCCGAGCGGTACGGAGCTGGGAGACGGGCTCGAGGCGCTGGCGGAGATCGAGCTCGACGAGCAGCCCCTGCCGCAGGCGATGCCGTGACCGTCATCCGGGTCGCCGTGCCGGCGAGGCCCGAGCGAGCGTACGAGATCCGGCTCGAGCCGGGAGGACTCGATCGCCTGGGCGACCTGTGCTCGAGTGCGCCCGCACACCGCTATGCTGTGATCGCGGACAGCCACGTGGCCGAGCTGTACGGACCGCGCGCCCTGCGCGCACTGGCGGCTGACGGAAAGGAAGCCGAGTTGTTCACGTTTCCGGCCGGCGAGTGGAACAAATCCGCCTCCGAATGGACCCGGCTGTGCGGCGAGCTGATGCAGGAGGGATTCGGCCGGGATTCCGCGGTCGTGGCGCTCGGTGGCGGCGTGACCGGCGACCTGGCCGGATTCGTGGCCTCGACGTATGCCCGCGGTCTTCCGGTGATCCAGGTGCCGACCACGCTGCTCTCCATGCTGGACAGCAGCGTGGGAGGGAAGACCGGGATCGACGCCGGCCAGGTGAAGAACGCCGTCGGCACGTTCCATCATCCGGCGGCCGTGCTGATCGACCCGCAGTGCCTGTCGACCCTTCCGAGATATCAGCGGATCTCGGGCCTGGCGGAGGCCGTCAAGGCAGCGGCGATCCGGGACCGGGAGTTCTTCGCCTGGATCGAGCAGCACGCAGGCCCGCTGCGCGACGGCGAAGCGGATGCCCTGACCGATCTGATCGAGCGCAGCCTGCGGATCAAGTCCGAGGTGGTGGCGGAGGACCCGGAAGAGAGAGGCGTTCGGGCGATCCTGAATTTCGGCCACACGTTCGGTCACGCGCTCGAGTCGATGAGCGGCTTCTCCGTGCTGCACGGAGAGGCCGTGGCCGCCGGGATGCGCATGGAGGCCCGGCTCGGTGAAAGCGAGGGCGTGACGGCCGCCGGCGTGGGTGAACGGCTGGACGAGATCCTGGCGCGCTGCGGACTTCCCGAGGTGCTGGAGCCGCCGCTCGACCTGGACGAGCTTCTCGATCGCGCGCGGACCGACAAGAAGGTACGGGAGGGAAGCCTCCGCTGGGTCCTGCTGGCCGATGTGGGCCGCGTGGCTCCCGGTCCGCGGGGCAGCCACACGCACGAGATCCCCGTCGCCCGGTGCCGGGGCCCGCTGGAAGCCGCTTTACGTAAGGCCTTCGAGGCGACAGATTCCTCGACGTGAGGATCGCAACGTGTTGAAACTGCACCGGACTGCATACCGGACCGTGCCCCACCGACGAGGGATTCCTTGGAAGTGATGCCGGAAGTCTCGGGGGTCTTCGAGGCTTTCTACGCCCAGCGTGAGAGGCGGCCGGACGAGCTGTTCCTGCGCTACGGCGAACACTCGTGGACGTGGGCGGCGGCGGGTGCCCAGGCTCACGCGCTGGCATGCTCGTTCCAGGACCTGGGGATCGAGAAGGGCGACCGGCTGGCGGTGACCATGCCGAACTGGCCCGAGTTCGTTCTCACGGTTCTCGCGGCGGCCGAGATCGGCGCCGTGGTCGTTCCTCTCAACCCCGCCTACTCGCCGCGCGATATCCAGTTCGTGTTGCGGAACACGGAGGCCGCTCTCGTCGTCACCGCCGAGACTTATGGCGGCGTGGAGTACCTCGAGGTGTTCGAGTCGCTCTTCTCGGAGCTGCCCGGACTTCAGTACCTCGTCACGGTGGGAGAAGAAGACCTGTGGTACGACGACAGGATCTTCCAGTTCGAAGACCTGGTGTCGGCCGGCCGCGGTCACGCCCTGATCCCCCAGCCCGTCGACGCGGAGGATCCCTTCGCGATCCTCTTCACGGCGGGCACCTCGACCAAGTACAAGGGCGTCGTGCAATCGCACCGCAGCATGCTGTGGGCCGCGG
>CANPVW010000295.1 GCA_947581745.1 Candidatus Benthicola azotiphorus | reverse complement strand
GCCGGCGAGGGCGAGCCGGGAGACGCGGTGTTACTCCGAGACCCCGCTTCGATGGGCGAGTCAGAGCGGCGATTCTTCGGCGACCTGGTGGCGGACCTGTCGAGATACGAGCCCGACGTCGTCCTCGTAGACACCGAATACGAACCGGCTCTGGGGGGCCGATTCGACTACCTGGCTTATCTCGGGCAGGATTCGCTGGCCAGTCGAGAGATCTCGCGGTACGCTCCCGGGGAGCGGCTGGGCCGGTGGCGAGTGTACGAGCGGGACGGTCAGTTCTTCCGCACCCAGACGACGGCGGTCGAGTCCGAGTAGCGCAGGTCCCAGTCATCGAGGAGTGCCAGAGCGCCGGCGAGCGGTGCCGTTGGCGGGACCATCACCCAGGCCACGTTCCTCTCTCGCAGCCGTAGCCTCCAACCCGGTTCGATGAACCTGATACCCCGATATTCCTGAGTCAGCTTCTCGCCGTAGAAGTCGGTCTGGCCGTCTATGAAGACAGGTACTTCGGGCCATGCGTAGAGAAGATAGCCGCCCCAGCGGAACTCGTTGTAGACCGGTCCCGGCGGAACGAAATTCGAAGACTGGAGCTCCGCCACGGCGGCGACGGGGAACACGTCCGGCGCGAACGCGAACTCATCTTTCCAACCCGGAGCGACGGCCACGCGCGTGAGCAGGAGTAACGCAAGCAGCGCCACGGGCCAGCCGACGACGAGCGTGTCAGCCCGCTGGACGCCGACCGCCCAGTTCCAGAATCGCATTCCTCTGCCGTCGGGCCGTTCGCGCAGTGCCTGGCAGGTCCAGGAAGCGAGCCATGGCATGCAGACGACGGCGAACAACGGGACGTTTCTCACCGAGTGGAGCGCGAACGCCATGAACAGCAGCCACAGCCCGAGGCCGAGTGGATCGATTCGGGATCGGACGAGGCCGAGGACTCCGGTGCCGAGCAGCAAGGAGAGGAGGAAGATCTTGACCAGAGTATTGTGGAAGTCCGGCGACTTGTACTCTTGCGTGAAGTCGATCAGCCAGGTCAGTCGGAGATACCCAATGGCATGAGGCCAGACTCGCCAGCCGGCGGGGTTCGCGAGCGAGACGAGGAGACAGGCCGCGAGGGTCGCGAGCAGAAGCAACGACATCGTCCGGCTCTCAGCCGATTGCCGGTCTCGCGTCCACCGTACGACGGCGTCTGACGCGAAGGCTCCGAGCAGGATGAAGCCGACCAGAAACCCACCATGCAGGTTGACCCACGCGGCCATCAGCACCGGGAGCGCCAGGAGCCACCGCCGGGGAGCGCCTCGCCTGACTTCGAGCAGCACCAGGCTGAACACGGCGAGCAAGGCCGTCGTGAACATGTGCGGCCTGGGGTGCAGGTGGATCGCGGTCAGGATCAGCGTCAGGAAACCGAAGGCGAAGGCGATCGGAGCCGGCACACCCGACCTCCGGATGGCCACGTAGACCACGCCGACCGTAGCTGCAAACAGCGCTGCGGTCAGAACGGCGACGCCGGCCAGGCCGGCGATCGCGTGTGCCGCGGCGGCAAGGACTTCGGAGAGCCATTCGAAGGGAATGAAATGCTGTCCGCGCATGGTGTGCGAAAACACGTCGACATGCGGGATGGCCCGGTGCTCGAGGATGTAGCTTCCGACCCGGATGTGACGCCCGGGATCTCCGTCTCCCGCGAACAGGGAGCCACCGCGGAGAAACAGGGTGAAGACGTACGCGGCGACGACCAGCAGCGCTCCCAACGTGGGAAGCAGCCACCGGATGACTCGGTCGGATCTCCGGTCCACGCCTATTCTTCGTCACCCAGCGAATACTGCCCGACCACCGATCCCGCTCCCGGCACATCCAGGAAGTAGGAACGGCAGGCCCGGTCGAGCAATTCAATCGACAGGGAAGGCTGCGTGTCCTCGTACTTCGCGATGTTGCACACCGTATCCACGATGTCCCGTGGGTGGCAGCCGCGCGGTGCCATGCGGAGCCGCTCGTAGAACTGCTTGTAGACGTGATTCACCCGCACCGGCTCGAAGAGGATGCCGTTTGCCTCGCAGCAGCGGCGGAAGATCTCTTCGTACTGGTCTCGGTTCGGGCTCTCGACCATGATCTTGTAACGAATCCGCCTGAGAAACGCCTCGTCCACCAGCTCCAGCGGATTGAGGTTCGTCGAGAAGATCACGAGACAGTCGAACGGGATCGGGAACTTGTATCCGTTCCGAAGGGCCAGGTAGTCGATCCGCTTCTCCAGCGGGACCATCCAGCGGTTCAGCAGGTCGCGGGGGCGGACCAGCTGCCGGCCGAAGTCGTCGATGATGAACACTCCGCCGCCGGCCTTCACGTGAGGAGGCGCCTGATAGACACGCGTGTGGGGGTCATACTGAAGCTCGAGCAGCTCGAGAGTCAGCTCACCGCCTACGAACACCACGGGTCGCCGGATGACGGCGTAGCGATCGTCGTGCGGCTGTCCCTCGAGAAACAGCGGACTCGCGGCCAGCGGGTCATCGGCGGAAGTGTTCCCGGGCGTGGCGAGATTGTGATAGACCGGGTCGTACAGGACTATGATCTGCCCCTCCACCTCCAGGGCCCACGGGAGGTACACGTGTCCGCCGAGCATCCCGGAGATAGCCTCGGCGATCGTCGTCTTTCCGTTCCCCGCGTGCCCGTAGAGGAACAGCGAGAGGCCTGAATTGATGGCCGGGCCGAGCTGATCGAGAAAAGAGTCCTCGAACACGAGGTGCGAGAATCCCTGGCGAATCGTCTCTTCCGTAACGTGCACTCCACGGACCGACTGCGTCTCGACCCAGCGTCCGTACTGCGAGAGCGGGACCGGGGCGGGGCCCACGTATCCGTTTGCTTCCATCGAGTCCCGGGCGCGGGTCCTTCCCTCGCCGGTCAGGTCGAAGGTGTAGGTCACGCGGCTCTGGCCGCCCTCGCGCACTTCGATCAGGCGACGGGCCTGGAGATCCACGAGCTGCTCGTCCAGGATCGCGAACGGGAGCCGCACGAACGAGCGAAGCTCGTCGCCCGTCCTGCTGCCGAGGGTGTACAGGGCCTTCAGGATCAGGTCCGAGATCAGACCGGGCGTCAATCCGGTATCGGCCGTCGTGACCGGCACGGGCGGCGTCGGCTGGGTCCTGGCTGCCGCGGCGCGGCGAGGAGTGTCCTGGATCGTGCTATCGGTCATCGTTCTCTCCATCGCTCGACGGGTCGTCGTCCACCGGCTGGATCGTGAGCAGGTCGCCGACGCGAGTCTCGGTTACACTCAGGGTGCCGACGGGCAGCTCCAGCGCCTGTCTGGCCTTGCTGTGGTACTTCGACCGCTGACCGGGGCGCAGCTCGTGGTACACGGCCACCACGGTGCCCGCCGCCCCCAGGAATGCCACGTCGAGAGCCTGCTTCATCCCGTACATGTGAACTGCCTGACAGGGATCCAGTAGGAGTCCCTGACCCGGTTCCAGCGGTGCGGCTCCGAGCAGGCCCCTGAGGCGGGTCCAGAAGGTGTTCGCCACGCCGATTCGATCCCCGAGGCCGATGCCTTCCCGGGAGGCGTTCCGCACGAGCACCCGGTGCACTAGGCGACGCCTCCGAGCTCGTTCATCAGGTGAAGCATGGCCGGTCCGAGCACCACCACGAAGATCGCCGGGAAGATGAAGAAGACCAGGGGCGGGACGAGCTTGATCGTCGTCTTTGCCGCGGCTTCCTCAGCTCTCTGGCGCCGCTTCGTGCGCGCGGTGTCCGAGTGCACACGAAGCGCCTGCGCGATGGACGTTCCGAACCGGTCCGTCTGAATCAGCATGGTCGCCAGTGCCCTGAGGTCGGGAACGCCCGTTCGCTCTCCGAGGTTCCGCAGTGCTTCCTCTCGGGGAGTTCCGGCCCGCATCTCCAGGTTCACGATCTGAAGCTCCTCGGCAAGCACAGGGCTCATCGTGTCGATCTCGTCCGACACCCTGACGAGCGCCTGGTTGAGGCCCAGCCCGGCCTCGACGCAGATCACCAGCATGTCGAGCGCATCGGGGAGTGCCTTCTGTATCTCTTTCTGGCGCAGTCGGATCTTGCGTCGGAGGTACCCGGAGGGGAGCATCCAGAACACGGCGCCGCTGGCCAGTACCCACAGGAGCATGTCCCGGCCCTGCAGCGTCGGCAGCATCGCGAGAATGACGATCGCCCCCACGACCAGCGAGACGACTCGCAGGGCGTAGAAGATGGGGACGGAGTCCTGACTTCGGTAACCGGCCCGCACGAGCCGCTGCCGCGTCTCGAACAGGTCTTTCCGCCCGGTGGCGACTCGCTCGCCGAAGCTCTGCAGCCACACTTCGAGCTGTTCCCGGTTCGCCTGGCGTCGTCTCCGATGTGCGATACCGCGGGTCGACGCGATTTCCTGCAGTTCCTGCAGGCGCCGTCCGACCGAACGGTCGCGCGCGGGAACGAGCTCGGCGATCGCTACGACCCCGAGTATGGCCGTTACGGCGATGAGAACCGCGACAATCGTAACCATCAGATCTCAATATCGATGATGCGGCGGATGAGCAGGAATCCGAGGAACTGGAGGATCGCGGCCGCCGCGATCAGGACTTTCCCCATCGGCTCCTCGAACAGGATCGCCATGTACGTAGGATTGAGCGCCGTGATGGCCAGCCCGAGCAGAATGGGGAGGCCCGCCAGGATGTAGCCCGTGAGGCGACCCTGCGCCGTGTAGACGCGGATCTGCCTCTGCAGCGTGAAGCGTTCGCGAATGGTATACGAGATCTTGTCGAGTATCTCGGCCAGGTTGCCTCCGACCTCCCTCTGAATGAGGATCGCCGTGACGAAGATCCTCACGTCCACCAGGTCGATCCGGTCCGCCAGCCCGAGCAGGGATTCATCCAGGGGCAGTCCGAACTTCTGCTCGTCGAAGATCTGCTGAAACTCCGTCGACATCGGCTCGGGTGACTCCTCGGCGACGACCTTCAACCCGGTGGGGAAGGCGTGTCCCGCACGAATCGAGCGACCGAGCAAGTCGATGGCCTCCGGAAACTGCTCTTCGAACCTGCGAATCCGCCTCTTCTTGAGTCGCTTCACGTACATGAGCGGGAAGACCATTCCCGCCAGTCCCGCCAGGACCGTGGGGATCGCACTCTGCGCCAGGATGAAGGCGCTGGCGCTCAGCGCGGCTCCCAGTCCGATCGAGATCGTGAGGAAAGTGCCGGGCGTCCACGCCAGGTCCGCCTGCTCCAGGAGGACCTTGAGGTCGCGTACCTGCGGCAGGGAAGTGAGAACGGACTCGAAGGCGGACTCGTTCTCACGGTCTCTCAGGACCGAGGCCAGCGCCGAGTCGCCCGCGGGCCCGTCCCTGCCGGCGACGGCCTCGAGCTGACGCCTGAAGTCACGCCGGCGCCGCACCTCCCGCAGACTCTCGCCCAGGAAGGCGAGAGACACGACGGCCATGCCCACGGCCAGGAAGACCACGAGGGCGGGCAGCCAGTTCGGCGGAAGAAAGTCCAGCATGGCGAGCCTCCGTCAGGCGTCGATGTTGGAGAACAGGGAGACGGGGAGCTTGATCCCGTATGCCAGCATGCGGTCCGTGAACCGGGGCCGAATGCCGGTAGCCCGGAATCTGCCGATCACGTTTCCGCCCTCGTCCACTCCCTCTCGCTCGTACACGAATACGTCCTGCATGGTGATGATGTCGCCCTCCATTCCCGTGATCTCGGAGATCGTCGCGATCTTCCGCTGGCCGTCCGACAGACGCTCGACCTGGATCAGAACGTTGATCGCGCTCGCGATCTGCTGTCTCATGCCCTTCTCGGGCAGGTTCAGGCCGGCCATCGAGATCATCGTCTCGAGACGAGCCAGCGCGTCACGGGCGTTGTTGGCGTGCAGCGTAGTCAGGGAGCCGTCGTGACCCGTGTTCATCGCCTGCAACATGTCCACGGCCTCCGCTCCGCGGACCTCTCCCATGATGATCCTGTCGGGGCGCATACGGAGGGCGTTGATCAGCAGGTGTCTCTGGCTGACCTCGCCGGCCCCCTCCACGTTCGCAGTCCGGGTCTCGAGTCGGACCACGTGTGGCTGTCTGAGCTGAAGCTCAGCCGAGTCCTCGATCGTCACGATCCTCTCGTACGCGGGAATCGACTCGGACAGCATGTTCAGCAGTGTCGTCTTACCGGCACCGGTTCCGCCGGAGATGAGCACGTTCAGCCGCGATTTCACGATGCCCTGGCACAGCTCGAGCATCGCCGGGGTCAGGGTCTGCGTCCGCAGAAGGTCCGGCGCGGACAGGACGTCCTTCTTGAACTTGCGGATCGAGAGGTGCGGTCCATCCAGAGCCAGGGGAGGGATGATCGCGTTCACGCGCGATCCATCCGCCAGGCGTGCATCGACCATCGGAGAAGAGTCGTCGATCCGGCGGCCGACCGCGGACACGATGCGATCGATGATCTGGAGAAGGTGTCGATCGTCCTTGAAGCGTACGTCCGTCTTCTCGAGCCGGCCGTTCCGCTCGATGAACACTCGCCGGTGCGTATTGACCAGGATGTCGGAGATCGTCGGGTCCTGCAGCAAGGGCTCGATCGGCCCCAATCCGAAGATCTCGTCCAGAATCTGTGTGACCAGGTCCTCTCGCTCATCGTAGTTGAGCGGCGTGGCCTCACGCGCGAGCAGGTCGTGGACGACCTTTCGGATTTCCTCGACGACCTGAGCCTTGTCCAGCGCGTCGATGTTGGACAGGTTCAGTCGTTCGAGGAGCTGCCGATGAACGCGAACCTTGATCTCCTGCATCACGCCCGCGTCCTGCTCCTCGCCGGGAAGCCTGCGGGCCGTGTCGGGCGCGGGAGCTACCGCTTCGCCGCTGTCCCACGGCAAGGGCATGTTCTCCTTCTGCCTTTCCTTCTGTGCCTTGGCCTCGGCCTCGGGGCGAATCGGCTCGTTCATCGGACCTCACTCCTCCTGGTGCCCTTCGATCCGAAGATCTTCCGGATGCCGCCAAGCAGACCGTCTCCGTCGGGGTGCTCCGGCGTGAGGCCCGTCATGGTCGCCACGAGAGATTTCAGGTCGCGAGCGAAGGCGGACTTGTCCGTCATGACGACGGGCTTGCCCGAGTTGATGGAGTTCATCACGGACTCGAAGTCGTTACCGAGGGTCCAGTAGACGGACAGCCCGAGGGTCTTCTCGATTTCCTTCAGCGATATCGGATCGCTGGCCTGGTAGCGGTTCACCACGAGTCGCAGCCACTCTTCGCCCTTCACTGCGCCCATGCGCTCCAGGAGCGGGAGACACCGGGTGATGTTGCGCAGCGAGGGCAGGTCGACGTTGGTGATCAGGAATACCTGATCGGCCTGCTCGAACGTGGCCAGCGTCGGCGGCGAGAATGACTTGGACGTATCGACGATGATGTAGTCGTAGTGCTGCTTGAGAAAGTGAAGGATCTGCCGGATCTGGTCACCGGTAACGGTTTCCGCCTTGGCCGGGTGGAACGGAGCCGACAGAAGCTCCACTCCGGACTCGTGCCGCTCGATGTAGGAGGCGAGAAGCCCGGCATCCACCCGGTGGAAATTCCGCACGAGGTCGACGAAGCTGAACCGGGGCTCCACTCCGAGCAGCAGCGCGGTCTCGCCGAGCTCGAGGTCCAGGTCCACCAGGAGGACCTTCTTGCGCGTCACGACGTGAAGCGCGACGGCGACGTTCGTCGCCACGCAGGTAGAGCCCGTGCCGCCCTTCGGACTGAAGAAGGCCAGGAGCTTCGCCGGGTTTCGCTTCCGATCCTCCACCTTCCTGCCGAGCTTGCGGCTCAGTCGGTCGATGGCCTCCTGAACGTCGGTCTCCGTCAGGGGCTTCTGCAGGAACTCTGAGATTCCCGCCTGCATCGCCTGCAGCAGCTGGTCCGGCGTGAGCGTCGGTCCCACGGCGATGATCTTGCGCCCCGGGGCGCCCTCACCCAGAAACTGGGCGAACTTGAGCCCCATCACCGGATCGTCATCCAGATCCAGGAAGATCAGCTCCGGGTCCAGCTGGCGAAGCTGCTCCAACCGGGAATCATCGATGTCCGTGAAAGGTACGGGTATCTCCAGCCCGATCCGCAGACCGGACTCCTCGGCTTCGCGATCGATGACCTGCTTGAGCAGGGCCCGCACGTCGCCGTCGGTGGAGATGACCGCACACTTGATCTCTATTACGTTCATGTCTTGGCGCCACAGGGTCCGTTAAACAGGTTCATTCGCCGCACGCTCACTGGCCGTCCATGCCAGGCAGCGGCTCGAGCATGCTGTCGTCCCAATCCCATACATCCGGCTCGCCAGTCGGCACCTCCGGCGCCACCTCGAGCGGTTGAACGAGCCGCGGCGTCACGAGAACGAGCAGCTCCGTCTTGTTCTGCCGGAGCTCCTTGGACCGGAACAGGCTCCCGAGGATCGGGATGTCCCCGAGCACCGGGATCTTGTCGACGTCCTCGATCATCGAGTTGTCCATCAGCCCGGCAATCGCGAACGTCTGGCCATCCCCGAGCTCGATCTCCGTTTCCGCCTTGCGCGACAGGATCTGAGGAATGTTGAAGCCCGACAGGGTCAGCCCGTTCGCGAAATCGAGGGTGGAGACCTCCGGAGCGACGTGCAGTCGGATGTTGCCGCTCGCCTGGATCGTCGGTGTGAAGTTCAGGCGGATTCCGTATTCGCGGAACTGGATCGTCACCGCTCCGGCCG
>CANPVW010000294.1 GCA_947581745.1 Candidatus Benthicola azotiphorus | reverse complement strand
CGTCGGCGGTGCGGGAGTACGTGCCAGTGAGAGTAACCTGCGGGGGTCAGACGCCGCCTGCGGAACGCATCCCGGACTCGCTTCGATCGACACCCGAAATCCGTCAACAGACCTTGTGACAGTTCGCACCCGGACCAGCGCGACCAGCAGACCGAAGGCACCGCGTGAGCGGCGGATCAGCACCAGGGCAGTTCGCGACCGTCGAGTCAGCTTCAACGTCGCGTCGCCTGGCCGAGGTCGGCTCGTTGACCGCGCGGCCATCGCCTGCCGAGAAGTCAGTCCCCGCGCTGACTCCGAAGGTAATTCAGCACCACGACCCGGCCGATCCGGGAGCCAAGATACCAGGCGGCGAGAAGCGGCAGGGCCCAGGCGTAGAGAGGCAGCACGCTTCCCGTCCCCCGGACCAGGATCCACACCAGGAAGGGCAGAGTCACGAGTCCCGCGATCACTCGCTGCCCGCGCCTCACCCGCCGCTCCAGATCCGTCCGGCACGCCTTGCACCAGTTCCATCGGTCCAGCGTGCTCTCCGGAACCGACGTGCCGCAGTGCAGACAGGGGGTGTCCGGCGAATCGCCGGACGTCCCACCCGCGGCGTCAAACGGCCGCGACATCGCCCTGCATCACGTCGATCACGGCGGCCGCGAACTCCGTCGTGCTCGCCGTTCCCCCGAGGTCCCGCGTGACCGTCTCTCCCCGGGACACGACGGCCGTCACGGCGTCGCGGATTCTGGCGCCCGTCTCACCGAGTCCGATGTGATCCAACATCAGGCAGGCGGCGAGCAGCAGGGCCGTCGGGTTGGCGATGTTGCGGCCGGCGATGTCGGGCGCGGAGCCGTGCACGGCCTCGAAGATCGCGACGTCCTTGCCGATGTTCACTCCGGGAGCGAAGCCCAGCCCTCCCACGAGTCCGGACGCCTGGTCGGAGAGGATGTCGCCGAACATGTTCTCGGTCACGATCACGTCGAACTGGTACGGGTCCAGCACGAGCTGCATGGCCGTGGCATCCACGATCCTGTCCTCGAACTCGATCGCGCCGGCGTAATTCTTCGCCACGTCGCGCCCTACCTCGAGAAACAGCCCCTGCGTGTACTTGAGGATGTTCGCCTTGTGGACCAGCGTCACCTTCTTCCGCCCGTGCTGCAGGGCGTACTCGAAGGCGTAGCGTACGATCCGGTCTGATCCGTAGCGCGTGATCAGCATCACGGACTCGGCCACGGCTCGCGGATCCTGGCGCATGCCGATGAAGTGCTCGATCCCGGCATACAGGCCTTCCGTGTTCTCGCGGACGATCACCAGGTCGATGTCGGTATAGCGCCCGCCGGGCACGATGCTCCGGGTGGGCCGCACGTTGGCATACAGGTCGAAGTGCTTCCGCAGCGCCACGTTGATCGATCGGAAGCCGGCCCCGATAGGAGTCGTCAGCGGCCCCTTGAGGCACAGGCGGTTCCGCTCGATCGAGTCCAGCGTGTCCTGGGGCAGCAGATCGTGGCCGTGCTCGGCTGCGGCGAGGCCCGCTTGCTGACGATCCCATTCGACCGGCGCGCCCGCCGCCTCGAGGACCCCGATCGTGGCTTCGGTGATCGCCGGGCCGATTCCGTCTCCCGGGATCAGCGTGACGGTATGTGTCATGAGCCTTCGTCTTTCACGTACCGGGTGCTGTACTCGTGCTCGGCGTTGTCCTCGCCATACTCGATCAGGTCGAGCATGTAGCTCGGGCGGCGGGTCCCCTCCAGTCGGGCCTTCGCCACGAGGTTGATGGCCCTGGGCCACGTGAGGCTGTTCAGCTTGCCGCGGGGAAGCAGCGCGCGCGCCACCATGCGGCCCCGACCGTCCACGGTGGTTACGCGCACTCCACCGACCCCCGACCAGGTCTCGAAGATGTCCTGTGTCTGGGGAGAGAACAGGTAGATGTAGGGACCGACCCTCGCCCAGGTTGCTCCCCCGCGCCGCAGCTGGTCCGCCGACTGGTAGACCTGGAGGTCGACCACGTTGCCGTTCAGGCTCACCCTGGGACCATCCCCGTACAGGCCGGTCAGGTCCTCCTGCCCCGGAAGCGTGAGCCCCTCGGGCTTCTCGCAGCCGTAGGCGGCCCCCAGCACGAGGATGAAGACCGTCGCGATACCGGCACGCCTCGACCACCTCACGGAGCGAGCTGTCCCGCCACGCGGTTGGCCAGGGTCGCGAGCAACGACCCGGACTCGGACGCACCCGGATCGCCGGCGAATTCTCCCAGCCACATGACAGCGGAACGCCGGATGTCGATCAGGGCGGTGAGCAGGTGCGCACGGTACGCCGGTGCGACGGCATCACCCCCGGCGTAGGCGACTTCGGATCCCGTGCGGGCCGCGTCCACGGGTTCGGTCTCCACCGTCAGCCGGATCGGCACGACCACGTATCGTGTGTCGAAAAGCGCTGCCAGGGTGCGGAGCTCCGTGTGGAGCGGCTCCGGGATATACTTCCGGTCCTCGATCGGCACGAGCAGGGGGCTGTAGGCCACGCGATCCGGATTGACGTCGAGCGAGGGATTCCGCTCCATCGCGTGGCGGAGGTCCGACGGCAGCACCCAGTCTTCCGCGGCCCGTCTCTCACCGAATGCGAACTCGAGTTCGGCGTCCATGGCGCGGAGGGCGTCCTCTTCCGTCCGGGACATTCCGGGCCAGCTTCCGTCTTGCAGGGGAAGCGTGGACTGGACCGGCACGAGGATCACCGTCGTGCCGTTTGGAAAGTGAGGCATCGCGTTGCCCTGGGCAGCCGCCGCGGACGGTGCCGCGGGGCCTGCCAGCAGGACGGCGCACACTGCCAGACGCCAGGGGCGGTCGGCGAACGATCGGGTCGATGATCGGGTCGTTTTCATGATACGCGTGGTTACACCGGGCATCGGGAAAGGTACCATCCTATCTCGGCCGACGGTTCTCAGCCACCCGCCCCGAGACGGTCGAACCGGATGCGGATGCCGACGTGGAGCGCGACCTGGGAAACTTCGGTCAGCAGGCTCCCCTGGCCCTCGAGAAACAGAGTGATGAAGCCCTCGTCGGCGAGCGACTTCTGGACGCCGAGCAGACCATCGAGGCCGACGTGAAACCCGTCTCTTTCCTCCTGTTCCTCGATCCGGTCCGCGTAGCGCGCGTTCACGATGTGCGCGCCCACGCCGAGTCCGGCGTACGCGCCGAGCGACTCAGGACCCAGCTGCTTCTTGAGAACGATGTCGAACACGCTGTCGTCCAGGTCGACCGTGCGCCCGTCGGCCCCGGGGGCATCCGCCGTCCAGAACCGGAATCCGAATCGGAGCGAGGCGCCACGGACGAACAGATTGGCGACGTCGAAGGCGACTCCGTAAGAGAGCCCCCACGAGGCATCCACCGGCTTTACACCGCCGAATCCGATGTCGAAGGAGGCGAAACGGGTGCGACGCGAGACGTCGCCCCCGGGACTGTCCTGGCCGCAGGCCGAGGGAGGCGCCAGGAGGCCGCAGATCGCCGCGCCGGCGCACAGCGTGAGAACGCACCGCGCAAGCAGCCCTGCCCGCTCCCGACCGGCGGAGCCTACGGAGCGCCGCTTGGAAGCCAACGGAGGCCCAGCACGCTGAGCACCAGGCCGCCGATGGAGAAGCCGGCCGCCAGGGAGGGTCGGCCGATCGCCACCAGGGTCAGCGAAGCGAAGATCGCCGTGAGGCCGAGCAG
>CANPVW010000293.1 GCA_947581745.1 Candidatus Benthicola azotiphorus | reverse complement strand
ATGAATCCGGATTCCACGGCGGCTTCGGGTGGCTACCAGCTCAAGCAGTCCCTGATGGCCGTGGGGTCGGGCGGCCTGTTCGGAGTCGGCTTCGGGCGAAGCAGCCTGAAGATGTCGTACCTCCCGGAGCCGCAGAACGATTTCATCTACTCGATCATCGCCGAGGAGTGGGGGTTCATCGGGGCCGCTGCCGTGATCCTGCTCTTCCTCGCCTGGGCGCTTCTCGGTCTCCGCATCGCGAAAGGGGCCCCCGATCTCCACGGGCGCCTCGTGGCTGTCGGACTCACGGCCCTCGTGGCCTTTGCGGCCTTCGGCCACATCGGGGTCGCCCTGGGCCTGATGCCGACGACCGGGATCAACCTGCCGTTCATCTCGGCGGGAGGAACGAACCTGATCCTCATGCTGGGCACAACCGGCATCCTCCTGAACGTCTCGAAAGGAGGGAGAGTCTGAGTCGTGGCGCACCGCATCCTCCTCTCGGGAGGCGGGACGGGCGGGCACCTGTACCCGGCCCTGAATCTCGCCGCGGCTCTGCAGCGGGCAGAGCCGGACGTGGACCTCATGCTGGTCGGGGCACGTCGCGGCGTCGAGGCGAGAGTGCTTCCAAGCTCGGGCTGGCCTTACCGGTTGCTTCCCATGGAGCCGCTCTACCGGACAAAGGCGTGGCGGAACTGGAGAGTCCTTGCCAGCGCCCCGGCCGTCTTCGGGGGACTCAGCCGGGCGTTCTCGGACCTGCAGCCACAGTTGATCGTGGGAACCGGCGGGTACGCCTCCGGTCCGGCGGTGGCGTGGGGAGTGGCGCGAGGCCTGGCGACGGCAATCCAGGAACAGAACGCCATGCCGGGCCTCGCGACCCGGGCGCTCGCCTCTCACGTGGATCAGATACACCTGGGCAATCCCGAAGCCCGGAAACGGATCCGACCGGGCCGCGGGACGGCCGTGTTCGAGCTCGGCAATCCGGTGGCCGTGGGCCCTCCGGCGCAGCAGTTCGACTGGCCGGAAGGGCGGATCGTCCTCGCGTTTGGAGGGAGCCAGGGGGCACGGGCGCTGAACGATCTCCTCCTGGCCGGTCTCGGGCACGTGGAGGTCTGGCCGGAGGACGTGACCGTTGTGTGGGTCGCCGGTCCCGCGAACCAGGAGCTGGTGGCGGGTCGCGTGCTGGAGGCCTCCCGTGTAGAGAGGATCCGGGTCGTACCGTACATCGAAGACCTCGGGGGCCAGCTGGACCGGGTGACACTGGCCATCAGTCGGGCCGGGGCCATGACGTGCGCGGAGCTCGCTGCCGCCGGGGTGCCGTCGATCTACGTTCCGCTGCCCACCTCGGCGGGCGATCACCAGCGGTTCAACGCGCGTGCGATGGTCGAAGCCGGGGCCGGGCTGCTGCGGGAGGAAGGGGCCGTGAGCGGTCACGAGATCTGGCACGACGTGCTCGATCTCCTCGCGGATGTTCCCCGTCTGGGCGAGATGGCAGCCGCCAGTCGCCGCCGTGGCCGACCGGACGCGGCCGACC
This sequence comes from Candidatus Benthicola azotiphorus, assembly GCA_947581745.1. Lineage (GTDB taxonomy): Bacteria > Gemmatimonadota > Gemmatimonadetes > Palauibacterales > Palauibacteraceae > Benthicola > Benthicola azotiphorus. The sequence continues at coordinate 15,399 of CANPVW010000293.1, read as the reverse complement.
GGATCGCCGCGGAGCTGCTCCGTCTCGCGGCGCGGGAGAGCGAGGCGGCCGATGACTGATCACCGTCCGCCCGACCGGAGTCTGCTGCCGTCGCCGGGAGCGGCGATCTACCTGCTCGGCATAGCGGGCGCCGGGATGGTCGGCCTCGCCCGGCTCCTGGTCGGGGAGGGTTACCGGGTCATCGGCTCGGACCAGTCGATCACGCCCGAGGCCCGCCGCCTCCAGACGTTCGGGGTCGAGCTCGTCGACGAGACCGACGTCTTCCCGGCCACCCGCGCGGACCTGGTGGTGCACACATCGGCGGCGCCCCGCGACCACGCCGTTCTGGCGGCCGCCAGAACGGCGGGTGTGCCGGTGGTGAAGCGGGCGGTGGCGATGGGTGCCCTGCTCAACGACCGGCGACTGGTTGCCATCTCGGGCACACACGGAAAGACCACCATCACGGCCATGACGGCGCGCGTCGCAGTCGCGGGTGGCCTGGATCCGGTCGTCCTGGTCGGCGGACGCGTGGATGCGTGGGATGCCAACGCGCGAACCGGCACCGGCGTGGGCATCACCGAGGCGGACGAATACGACCGTTCCTTCCTCGAGCTGGATCCCAGTCTCGCCGTGGTCACGTCCGTGGAACCGGAGCACCTGGAGTGCTACGACAGCTTCGAGCACCTCGTCTCCGCGTTCCGCGCGTTCGCTGGCCGGGCGGCCGCGAGGGACGGAGTCCTCGTCTGTGCCGAGGGGCCGGGGGCCCGATCCGCGCTCGCAGGCGTCTCGAACGTCTCGACGTACGGTCTCGATCCGGCGGCCGACTACCGGGTCACCATTCTTGGCCGGCACGGAACCACCCAGAGCTGCCGGTTCGAGGCGGAGGGACATTCGATCGAATTCGGGCTCGGCGCGCCCGGCGATCACAACGCCCAGAACGCAGGTGCGGCGCTGGCGGTGGGTTTGCGCCTCGGTCTCGGGCCCGCGGTCCTGGAAGATGCGCTCGCCGGCTTCACGGGGGTGGATCGGCGGCTGCAGCTACTCGGCTATCGAGATGGCCGGGTGATCCTGGATGACTACGCCCACTATCCGACGGAGGTTCGGGTCTCGGTGGCCGCCGTGCGCGAGGCATGGCCCGGGCGCCGCATCGCGGTCGTGTTTCAGCCTCACCTGTACAGCCGGACGAAGGCGATGGCCCGGGCCTTCGCGGAGGCCCTCGCGGAGGCGGACGAGGCACGCGTGTTGCCGATCTATCCGGCCCGGGAGTCTCCGCTTCCCGGAGTGACCTCCCGGCTCGTGACGGACGCGTCGATCTCCCTCGAGCCTGTCAGCGCGGCGGACGTTCCGGAATGGGTGGACGGACTCGAAGCCGACTCGGTCGTTCTCTTCATGGGCGCGGGCGACGTGACGCGCCTGGCCCATTCGGTCGTGGCGGAGAAGGGTGCGAATGGTGTGGGAGACTGACGTGGCCCTGTCGGCCCTGACCCGGTATCGGATCGGCGGCCCCGCCGCCCGGTTCGCGAGCGTGGACACGCGCCCGGAGCTGACCGAGGCGCTCCGGTCGCTCGAAGGCGCCACCTGCCGGGTGCTCGGCTGGGGTGCCAACGTGCTCGTCGCGGACCGAGGGATGGAAGAACCCCTGATCACGCTTTCCGGCGAGTTCGACTTCCTCCGTCTGGCGTACGATTCAGTGGAGGCGGGAGCAGCGGCCGGCCTGCCAGCTCTCGTCGGCGAAGTCCGGCGGGAGGGCCGAACGGGCTGGGAGTTCCTCGAAGCCGTGCCCGGGAGCGTGGGGGGCGGTCTCCGTATGAACGCCGGGTCGTCCGAGGTGGGCCTGTGGGATCGCGCGATCTGGGTGGACGCGATGACGCCGGCCGGCGACATCGTCAGGCTCGGCCGCGAGGACGCACAGCCCACCTACCGGGCTACCCGGGTGCCCGCGGACTGGGTGTTCATCGCCGCCCGTTTCACGGCGGCTGCCGGAGACCCTGCTGAAGTGAACGCGAAGCACTCGGAACGTCGTCGCCGGAAGATCGAAACGCAGGTATACGAGCTGCCGTCCTGCGGCTCGATCTGGAAGAACCCGGGCCCCCCGCATGGCTCCGCCTGGGAGCTCGTGGAGCAGGCCGGCATGCGCGGTGCGATCCGCGGCGGTGCGCAGATCACCGAACGGCACGCCAACTTCATCGCCAACCTCGGAGGCGCGGCGGCGGCGGACGTGCTGTCGCTCATGGCCGAGACCCGGCGTCGCGTTCACGAGGCAGTGGGAGTGTGGCTCGAACCCGAGATCTGCCTGTGGGGCTTCGAGCGGGAGGAGCTCGCCAGCGTGGGAGCGGCCCGATGAATCGGCAGACCCGACGCCGCCTGGCCGTGGTCGGAGCCGCCGCCGCGATCGGCATCGCGAGCCCGTTCTGGGGGCCTGCGGTGCTCCGCACGATGCCCGCCTTCGGGGTGGTGGGGATCGACGTGCACGGTGCCCGTTTCGTCTCGCCGGACGCGGCTCGGGCCCTGGCAGCGATCCCTCCCGACGCTTCCGTGTGGGACGATCACTCGGGAGCCGAAGACCGTCTGGCGACCCACCCCCTCATCGAGGACGCCAGGATCCGCAGAGACGGCTTCAATCGCCTCGTGATAGAGCTGCACGAGGTGAGACCGGTGGCGCTGGTTCCCACGCCCACGCTCGAGCCGGTGGATGGCAGGGGGACGCTGATTCCAGTGGACCCGGCGGAGCATGCGCTTGATCTGCCGATCCTCCAGCGAGCCGAGGTCCAGGACGGCCGAGTGACGGACGAGGATTCGCGGCGTGTTCTGGCAGTGTTGGAACGTCTCGGCGACCTCAGCCCCGAGTTCGTCCAGCGGGTATCCGAGATCCGGCGCTGGCCTGGTGATGCGGTCGAGCTCGTGCTCCTGGATGGCAGCCACATCGCCCGAATGATCCTGCCGCTCGACGACGCGGAGCTGGCGTTTCTCCGGGCAGAGGACGCAATCGGAGAGTGCGGCGAAAAGGGCCGCGTCGTAGCAGTCGACGCCCGGTTCCGGGACCAGGTCGTCGTGCAGATCGAGGGAAGAGCATGATCAGCGGCCCGCGCTGCCTGGCCGGCCTCAACGTCGGGTCGACCGTCACGACGGCCGTGCTGGTGGAAGACGCCACCGGCTGGGATGGAGGCCCCGGTCCGGCCCGCGTGATCGGAGTGGGCGAGGCGCGTACGGAAGGTGTCCGCAACCGCAACGTGACGCACATCGAAGCGGCGACCGAGTCGGTCCGGGAGGCGTTGCGCGATGCGGAGGAGATGGCAGGTGTCGAGGTGGGGGTCGTGTACGCGGGGGTGGGCGGCGACCACGTAGAGATCGGCTCATCGTCCGGCGTCGTCGCCGTGGCGAGGGAAGAGATCGACCAGCGGGACGTGGATCGGGTGCATGAAGTGGCGAGGGCGATCCTGATTCCGCCCGACCGCGAGCTGCTGCACGCGATCCCGCAGGACTACGTGGTCGATGGACAGGCCGGAATCCAGGATCCGCGCGGCATGGAGGCCATCCGGCTGGAGTCGGAAGTGTGCGTCGTCACGGCCGGATCGCCGGCGTGTCAGAATCTCCGCAAGACGATCGATCGTGCCGGCTACCGGACGCAGGAGCTCGTGTTCTCACCGCTGGCCACGAGTCTCGCCATCCTCACCGACGAACAGCGCCAGGCCGGAGTAACCCTGCTCGAAATGGGCGCGGCGGCCACCGAGATGCTGGTGTACCGCGAAGGGCGGCTTCACCTGGTGGCCACGCTCCCCTGGGGAGGCGCGACCGTCACGAACGATATCGTGAAGGGCCTGGGGATCCCTCTGGCGGACGCCGAAACTCTGAAGCGTACCCGCGGACTCGCCAGCACTCGCGCCGCGGGGACCGACGAGAAGCTCGACATCGCCGGTCCGACTCCCGGAAGCACCCGTGAGGTCTCACGCGAGCTGCTGGCACACATCATCGAGCAGCGGTTGGACGAGATGTTCGGGATCATCTACGAGGCTCTCGAGGAAAAGCAGGTGCTGGGGGCGCTTCCCGGCGGCGTGGTCCTCACCGGAGGCGGCGCCAATCTGCAGGGAATCGTGGAGCTGGCGCAGACGGTGTTCAACATGCCCGTGGCCCTGGGACGCCCCGGAGCGGGACTGGAAGGCGTCGTGGAAGCGGTTCGCGACCCCCGGATGTCAGCCGCCGCCGGCCTGGCCCTGTATGGACGGATGCGGTCCCGAGAGACGGGCGGCGGACTGACCGCGAGGACGTTCAGTCGATTCACCGACTGGTTGCGCGACTTCTTCTGAGCCGCGAACCGGTCGGATTCGAAGTGGAGATCGGAGCAGAGATGGAAACCCAAACGAGTCGGGAGGCACAGATGGTATTCGAGTTCGAGCGCGAGACGACGAGGAACGCCCGCATGAAAGTCGTGGGGGTGGGCGGAGCCGGAGGCAACGCGGTGAACCGCATGATCGACGAGAATCTCGACGGCGTCGAGTTCGTGGCGATCAACACCGACGCACAGGCGCTGAGCAATTGCTCGGCTCACCTGAGCCTGCAGATCGGTCGCAAGCTCACCCGCGGGCTCGGCGCCGGCGCGAGGCCCGAAGTAGGACGGCAGGCGGTGGCAGAGAACGAGGAGGAGGTCCGACGGGCGCTGGAGGGTGCGGATCTCGTGTTCATCACCGCCGGCATGGGCGGCGGAACCGGGACCGGGGCCGCTCCCCGCGTTGGCCAGATCGCCAGCGAGATGGGAGCCCTCGTGATCGCCATCGTGACGAGGCCATTCAACTTCGAGGGGAAGAAGCGGATGCGCCACGCGGAGATGGGCCTTCGGGACCTGCGCCGCTCCGTCGATACGATGATCGTCGTGCCGAACGAGAAGCTGCTCTCGGTGGTAGGTAAGGGCACGACGTTCCGTGCGGCCCTCAAGAAGGCCGACGAAGTCCTGCTGCACGCCACGCAGGGGATCTCGGACCTCATCAGCGTCACGGGCGAGGTGAACGTCGATTTCGCTGACGTCCGCACGGTGATGTCGAATCGCGGCGCCGCGCTGATGGGCACCGGCGAAGCGACGGGTGAGGACCGGGCCGTCGAAGCCGCGCAGCAGGCGATTTGCTCACCCCTGCTCGACAGCGTATCGATTAACGGAGCCACCGGCGTGCTCGTGAACATCTCCGGTGGGATGGACCTGGCCATCGACGAGGTGACGACGGTGAACTCCATCGTCCAGGAGGCCGCCGGTGACGAGGCCGAGATGATCTTCGGCGCCGTGCACGATCCGAACCTGGACGGAAAGCTGCGGGTCACGGTGATCGCCACCGGCTTCGGGGAGAAGGTCGAGGACGAGATGGCGCCGACGCTCAAGGTAGTTCCGGTGGAGAGCGAGCCGATCGTCCGCCCGCGCCTCGTCTCGGTGATCGGGGGTAGCCAGCAGCCGGTCTCGCGGACGCTTCCCGACATCGGGAGCGCCTTCACGGGGCGGTCGCAGGTGGAGGACCTCGAGATCCCGACATTCATCCGTCGTCAGATGGACTGACCTGTGAACGACGAGGAAGCGATCCGTTGAGACCTGGCGAAGCGAGACCGGGACGGTTTCACGACGGGCGTGGACCACGGAGAAAGTGGTCGTCGCAGGCTGTACGTCTCTCCGTTCCGGCCCTGGGCGCAGTGGCTCTCCTTCTCGTGGGGCTCGGACTTCGATCCATGCTCCGATCCCGAACCGGGCCCGAGGAAGAGCAGATCCGTACGGTGTTCGTGCCCGCTCCACCACCTCCCGAGAGCGTGTACGATACCCTGCGGAATGGAGAGACTCTGGCTGAAGTCCTGGGGGGCCACGGCTTCTCGCCGTCCGACATCTACCAGCTGATCGAGGTCGTTCGCGAGTACAAGAGTCCACGCCGGTTCCGTCCGGGCGTCGTGATGCGTCTGACGGGGCCGCCCGGTGGCCAGGCCGAGGAAATCCTCCTGCAGCTCAACGAGGACTCGCTCCTGCGACTGGACGCGAGCCCGGCCGGGTGGGCGAGCGAGGTGACCACGGTGCCGCTCAGCGTGGATACTCTGCTCCTCGCGGGACTGATTCAATCGAGCCTGTGGTACGCCGATCTGTCCGGGCAGGTCGAGCGGCTCGGCGAAGGCGAGTTCCAGGAATACGTGTACGACCTGGCCGACGTGTTCGCCTGGAAGGTCGACTTTACCCGGGACATTCGCTCCGGAGACGCGTTCCGGGTGGCGATCGAGAGAGAGGTCAGGCCGGACGGCACGGTCCGGAGTCGCCGGTTCATAGCGATCGAGCTCCGCAACCGGGGTCGGGTCTTCACGGCGATCCCCTATACCCGACCGGGTGGCAGACGGGACTACTTCGATGTCGAGGGAGAGGCCCTGCGCGGCGTGTTCCTCAGATACCCGGTTCCGTACCGTATCACGAGCGGCTTCACCAACCGCCGCTACCACCCCGTGTTGAAGCGATACCGGGCCCACCGCGGAATCGACTACGGGGCGCCGCAGGGAACGCCTGTCAAGGCGACCGCCTCCGGTACCGTGACCCGAGCCGGCACGTGGGGCGACTACGGCAGGATGGTGGAGATCCGTCACACGCACGGCATTCAGACGCGCTACGCGCACCTGAGCGCCATCTCCGCTGGAATCCGGGTCGGGGTCAGGGTCGACCAGGGACAGGTGATCGGCCGCGTGGGCTCGACGGGCCTCGCGACGGGACCCCACCTGCACTACGAATTTCTGCAGAACGGCGCGCATCGGAATCCGTCGAGCATGAACCTCCCCTCGGCGCCCGCCCTCGAAGAGCAGTACATGGAGGAATTCGCCGTAGGCCGGGATGCCGCGCTGGATCTGCTGGAGGGCGTAGCTCTTCCGGCGACGGAGCCCGACGCGGTCGGACCGGCGGTCGCCGACTGATCTCGGTCCACGCCACGGTCAGACCGTCACTCCCGCCGGGCGCAGGGCGCGCCTATACTCTCCAGTCATGAGACACCGGAAGTCGTTGGACCGCGCGTGATGCCATGGCTTGCCTTCGCGTCGGCGACCGCCGTCGCCGCCGGAGTGGCGCTGTGGTGGTACGGCCGCCGCGAGGAGAAAGTGCGCGGAAGGGCAGTCGCGGCGTGTCTCAGAGCGGTGGCGCTCCTGCTCGTGCTCTCGGCTCCGTGGCTGCCCGGGCTGTCGGACCCGACCCGGACCCGGCCGCAGTTGGGGATTCTCCTGGACCGGTCCGCCAGCATGGGGCAGCCGGCCGGAGCCAACTCGGATCAGTCCCGGTGGCAGGCCGCCCTGCAGGCACTCCGTGAGCTTTCCGGGCCGCCGGCGTCCCTTCGGATCTTCACCTTCGGCGACGGAGAGGTACGGGATGTGGGAGAGGGCGATCTGGAGTCGATCGTGCCTTCCGGTTCCGCCTCTCGAGTCTCGGCCGCGATCGAGCTGGCTCGAGCGGAGGGAGCCGACTCGCTGATAGTGATCACCGATGGCGAGCTCGCGGATCGGGAGGCCGCCCGACGGCTGGGCGAGCGCCTGGGGATCGCCATGCGGGAAATTCGGGTGCTTCCGGCTCCGGGTCGGACCGGGATCCGGGTCCTGTCGGCTCCTCGCGCCGTCACGGCGGGCGATACGTTCGAGGTCCGAGCGGAGATCGTGTCTGCTGCGGGTGCGGGTGATTCCGCCGACCTGCGACTGGACTTCGGCACCGGCTACCGCAGGACCGTCACGGTCGAGCTGCCCGCTCCCGGACGCGCGACGGAAGCGGTCTTCCGGGTTCACGCCGACGCCTCCGGGGATTCGATCCTCTGGCGGCCGCTCGACGCCGAGCTGGAGGGCCGCGGTCCGACGCCCGATTCCGCGACTCGGTCGCGCATCTGGGTGGAGGTGACGCCAGAGCGGTCGGGAGCCGTCATGATATCCGTGGATCCGGACTGGGAGCCCCGAACGCTTCTCCCGGTCCTCGAGCGCGCGGTTCCCGGCGGAGCCAGGGCCTACCTGCAGGTCGGTGACGGGACCTGGTTGAGAGTCGGCCGCCCGCCGAGCGGCGGAGTGACCGTGGACCGGGTGAGCCGCGCCGCAAGTTCGGCCAACCTGCTCGTCGTGCAGGGCGATCCGTCGAAGCTTCCCGCATGGCTGCGGTCCGCGGCCCGCCAGCGTCCGGCCCTCCTGTTCCTGATCCGGGGGACGGGAGACGTGCCGGGGACGGAGGTCGCGGTACGGGAGGCGCTGCCGGGAGAGTGGTACGCCGGCGCTCCACCTCCGCCCGGCCCGGTCTCCGCCGACCTGATCGGCGTGGATCCGGCCGACCTTCCCCCGCTGACCCGCCTGTTCGGCTCGCCGAGCGCGAACAGCCCCGTGCTGCTCGCGCTCCGGAACCGTCGGGGCCCGCCGCGCCCCGTGGCCGTGACCGGGTCCAGCGGCGAGCGCCGCTGGGCGGTCGTGTACGGAGAGGGCACGTGGCGCTGGGCGGCACGCGGTGGCGGAGGACTTGCCCTCTATCGGGGGCTGTATTCAGGGATGATCCGGTGGCTCGTGGAGCGCTCGGCGCCGCGACCGGTCGAGCTCTCGGAACCATACGTCCGCGCCGGCGACTCCCTGCGGTGGCGCGCCGCTCCCGGCGTCAGCGATCTTGCGATACAGGTCCGGGATTCGGCGGGGACGGAGATCTGGTCACGCCACGAGGCGGGGTCGACGAGATCGCTCGCCGGACCCCCGATCGGGCCGATGGAAGCAGGGTTCGTGGCCACGGGACTCCTCGGGGACGTTCCGTTCCGAATCGAACGTCCGTTCCACGTGAACGCCGGAACGGAGGAACTGCCGGGGCCGTGGGGCCCGGCGCTCGACGTTCGACCGGACGAAGCGGCCGACCGCGGAGCGGACGCCCGTTCGGAAACGCCTGCGTGGCCGTTCGCGGCGGCGATCGTGCTCCTGTGCGCCGAGTGGTTGTGGAGAAGACGGATTGGCCTGAGATGAAACGGGAGGTGGAGTGAGCGGGGACGGCATGAGCCTGCGAGGGCAGCGGCAGGGCCGGTCGCTGTGGCAGAAGATCGTCGACCTGTCGCTGACGGACGTGTCGGTGCTGGTGAAGGGAATCGACGCTGACTCGATCGAAGAGCTCGAAAGGGTGCTCCTCGAGGCCGACTTCGGGGTCGACGCGTCGATGGACCTGGTGGGTGAGCTGGAGTCGGCGGCCCGCCGCGGGAAGGTGAAGACGGAGGAGGAACTGCGAGATCTCCTGGCGGGGCGCATACGACAGATCCTCGAGGCGGCAGCGCCGGCGGAGTCGCCCGGGGTCGGGTCGCCGGAGTTCGGCGCAGCGGACGCCGTTCGTCCGCACGTCATCCTCGTTCTGGGGGTCAACGGCACGGGGAAGACGACCACCGCCGCGAAGCTCGCCCGGCGTGCGATGGATGCCGGTCTGACAGTGGTCCTCGCGGCCACGGACACGTTTCGCAGCGGGGCGCAGGAGCAGCTTCGAATCTGGGCCGATCGGCTGGGCGCGGACTTCGTCGGCGGGCAACCCGGTGGAGACCCCGCCGCGGTGGCGTTCGACGCGACCAGGGCCGCAGCCGCCCGCGGGGCGGACGTGCTCATCGTGGATACGGCCGGAAGACTCCACACCCAGGCGAACCTGATGGAGGAGCTGCGGAAGATCGACCGGGTCATCGGCCGTCTGGTGGAAGGAGCACCGCACGAGAGACTTCTGGTCGTGGATTCCACTGCCGGACAGAACGTCCTCAACCAGGTGCGCGACTTCGGCGAGGGACTGCCTCTGACCGGGATCGTGCTGTCCAAGTACGACAGCACGGCACGTGGCGGCACGGTGGTGGCGGTCAGCCGGGAATTCGGTGTCCCGGTCGGCTGGCTCGGCACGGGCGAAGGCGACCGGGACCTGGCACCGTTCGAGGTGGGGCCCTACCTCGACAAGCTCCTCCGCTGAGATGCCGCGGAATTCCGCCGATCTGCATCGGCCCGTCCAGTACCTCAAGGGCGTCGGCCCCCGCAGGGCAGAGAAGCTGGCCCGACTCGGTGTCTTCACGGCCCGCGATCTCCTGTTCCACGTGCCGTACCGCTACGAGGACGCGACGACCGTCGCTCGCATCGCCTCCCTGCGGCCGGGCGACGACGCGACCATCATCGGCCGCGTGGTATCCAAGGGAGTCATCCCGACCCGGCGCCGCCTGCGAATCTTCCACGCCGTCCTGAAGGACGATTCGGGCCTCATCGAATGCGCGTGGCCCGGACAGCCATGGCTGGACAACACGATTCGCCAGGGCGACCTGTTGCTGGCCTCCGGAACGGTGGGCTTCTACCACGGTCGTCAGATGCGCCCGCGGGAACACACGCTTTTGGCCTCCGGAAGCGAGGCGGAGGCAGGATCGGGCCGCGTCTTTCCGGTCTATCGGGCAACCGAGGGCTTGAGTCACAGGCAGATCCGAACGATCGTCGAATCCAATCTGGACGGCCTGCTCGAAGAAGTGGCGGAGGATGAGCTCTTCGGACCGGACTGGCTGCGTGCCATCGGCACGATGCCCCTCCCCGAGGCGCTTGCCAGGCTTCATCGGCCCGACACGCTCGCCGAGGTCGAGCCGGCGATGCGGCGACTCGCCTACGAGGAGCTGTTCTTCCTGCAGCTGCTCCACGCTCGCGCCCGCTACCGGTACCGGAGCCGGGAGGCAGGACTGTCGCACGCGGCCCCGCCCGAGCTCACCGAACGCTTCCTGCGGTCTCTTCCGTATCGACTGACCGCGGCCCAGAAGAGAGCCTGGGAGGAGATCAGGGCTGACCTCGAGAGCCCTGCGCGCATGTACCGCCTGCTTCAAGGCGACGTCGGGTGTGGAAAGACGGTGGTGGCGGCCGCAGCGATGGTCCGCGTCGTGGACTGCGGACGGCAGGCCATCCTGATGGCGCCGACGGAGCTCCTCGCCGAGCAGCACCTGCGAACGCTCGCGGAGCTGCTGCAGCCGGTCGGGATCGAGCCGACACTGCTCACGGGCTCCGTGACGGGACAGCGCCGGTCCGGCGTGCTGGAGGAGACTCGCGAGGGCCGGGCGCCCGTCGTGATCGGGACGCACGCCCTCATCCAGGAGGGCGTCGAGTTCGGATCCCCGGGCCTGGTCGTGATCGACGAGCAGCATCGATTCGGCGTCGAGCAGAGGCGGGCGCTCCGTGACGCCGGGGGTGCGGCCGACACGCTGGTCATGTCAGCGACTCCGATCCCGCGATCGCTCGCCCTCGCGGTGTACGGCGACCTCGACCTCAGCGTGATCGACGAGATGCCCCCCGGCCGGAAGTCCGTCATCACGGGTATCCGCGGGACGGGCGATCGCGCCGCGGCGTTCGAATTCCTGCGCGGCCAGCTGGCCGCGGGACGACAGGCGTACGTGGTGTATCCCCTGATCGACGAGTCGGATGCGGTCGAAGCCGCCGCGGCGACACGCGCGCTGGACGAGCTGTCCGGGCTGTTTCCCGAGTTCCGACTGGATCTCCTGCACGGTCGACTGGGCGGTGCGGACAAGGAGGAAGCGATGCGCCGATTCCTCTCCGGGGAGACCCATCTGCTGGTGGCGACGACGGTGATCGAGGTCGGCATCGACGTTCCGAACGCGACCGTCATGCTGATCGAGCACGCCGATCGATTCGGGCTCGCCCAGCTGCACCAGCTCCGGGGCAGGGTCGGCCGGGGCGGAGATCAGAGTTACTGCGTCGCTTTCTATACGGGAGACGCCCCGCCGGACCGTCTGCGGGCCTTCGCCGCCACCAACGATGGCTTCGAGATCGCACGCGAGGATCTGCGCCTGCGCGGGCAGGGCAACCTGTTTGGCGCCGAGCAGCACGGTCTTCCGGCCCTCCGGTTCGCCGATCTGGAGCGGGATCACAAGCTGCTCGAGCACGCAAGGGAGAAAGCCCGGGCCATGGTCGAAGCCGACCCGGAGCTTTCCTCCAGGCCGCATCGTCCCTTCGGACGGGTGCTGGAAGAGCGCTATGCGGACCATGCCGCCCTGTACGCGGTCGGCTGACGTTGACGCGCTTCGGGTGCCGGTCTAGTGTACCGTTTCGATCAATCCGCTGACACTCGAGGGTCGATCCGTTCCGCCCGGCCGGCCTCTCGATCGTATCCCGAACACGGAATGCTCCGAAATGCAAACCACTTTTACCAGCGTTCGCGACCTCGCGTCGAAGGCCGGCCAGGAAACGGAGCTTCGCGGCTGGGTGGCCGGCTTCCGATCCAGCGGCAAGATCGCGTTTCTCGAGCTGCGCGACGGGACGGGCAGCGTCCAGGTGGTCATCGCGCGCAACGAGGTGGATGACGCCTCGTGGGAGGCGGTCTCCGGTCTGGCGCTCGAGTCGAGCGTGCGCGTGGCGGGTGTCGTCCGCCAGGACGACAGGGCCCCGGGAGGCTACGAGATCACGGCGAGCGAGATCGAGCTGGTAGGCGGATCGGAGGAGTATCCGATTCAGCCGAAGGAGCACGGCGTCGATTTTCTGCTGAACAGGCGCCACCTGTGGCTTCGTCACGCACGCCAGACGGCGATCATGCGGGTGAGGGACGAGGTCGTGAAGGCGATCCGGGATTTCTTCTACGAGAGAGATTTCGTGCTGGTCGATTCCCCGATCCTCACGGGCGCGATCGGCGAATCGGCCGGGACGCTGTTCAGTACCGAGTACTTCGACCTGGGCACGGCCTACCTGGCACAGACCGGGCAGCTGTACGTCGAGGCCGCCGCCGCGGCGCTGGGCAAGGTCTACTGCTTCGGTCCCACCTTCCGGGCCGAGAAGTCGAAGACGCGGCGCCACCTCACCGAGTTCTGGATGGTCGAGCCCGAGGTGGCCTGGCTGGACTCCGAGGGCAACATGGAGCTCCAGCAGGAATTCGTTTCCTACATCGTGGCACGGGCGCTCGAGCGCCGCGGGGCGGAGCTCGAGGAGCTCGAGAGGGACACCCGCCCTCTCGAGGCCGTCACGCCTCCGTTCGACCGGATGAGCTACACCGAGGCCGTCGCCCGACTGCAGGGCGGTGGCGCCGACATCGAGTGGGGCTCCGATCTCGGAGCGGAGCACGAGTCCGTGCTCACGAAAGGCCGCGAGAAGCCGCTCTTCATCTACGACTATCCTCGGGCGGCCAAGGCGTTCTACATGAAGGAGAATCCGGACGATCCGCGCACCGTGAAGTGCAACGACCTGCTGGCACCCGAGGGGTACGGAGAGATCATCGGCGGGAGCCAGCGCGAGGACGACTACGACCGGCTGCTGGCGCGCATTCGTGAAGAGGGACTTCCGGAGGAAGCGTACGACTGGTACCTGGACCTGAGACGCTACGGGACGTTCCCGCACAGCGGGTTCGGACTGGGCCTGGAACGGACGGTCGCGTGGATCTGCGGCGCTCCGCACCTGCGGGAGGCGATAGCGTTTCCGAGAATGATGACACGACTGACGCCCTAGCCAGGCGCTGGCCGAACAACGCGTGAAACGAACCTGCGCCCGTCTGCGTAGGGGAGGGCGAGAGGAGGCAACATGGAGCTCATCGCTGCACTGATGCTCGCGGCGGCCGGTGCTGGCATGGGGATCAGCTACGTCAAGGTCAGAGACTTCGTTCGCACCAAGTTGCGCTTCGTGGACCGGGCTCAGCGGCCGGCTGCGGCGTGGATCGCCGGTGCCGCGGGAGCTCTCGTGGCGGCCCCGATCGTGGCGTTGCTGCCCGTCCTGGGACCCTTCACCGCCATCGTGTACGGAGTGGTGGTCGGGGCGGGCGTGCGCAGCGGCCAGAAGCAGGTGAAGCAGATCACGGGCGGCTGATTCCGGTCGCCTTCACGCGCTCCCACAGAACATCCAGCTCCTCGAGGCTCGTGTGCCGCGGGTCGAGGCCTTCCAGGGCGGCCAGAGCGAGCAGGTCCCGGAACCGGGACGCGAACTTCGCGGCCGACCTTTCCAGCGCCACCGTCGGGTGGATTCCGGCTAACCGGGCCACGTTCACGGCGGCGAACAACAGGTCGCCCAGCTCCTCCTCGATCCGTTCCGGAGTTTCCGTCAGGCGGTTCTCCCGCCGTTCCACGACCGGGGCTGCCGTGACCCGGCCGCCGAGAGACTCCCTCAATTCCTCCAGTTCCTCTTCCAGCTTCTCGAAGGCCCCCCGGACGCTCGGCCAATCGAAGTTCAAACCGGCGGCCCGGTCCTGCATGCGCAGTGACCGGCTGAGCGGATCGAGCCCCGCAGGGAGGCCGTCGAAAGGATCCGGTGGGGGATCGGCAGCGGCGTCCTGCCGTTCGCGGGAGCGCAGCTCGGCCTTCAGCCGCTCCCAATCCGGAGGTCCTTCCGCATCACCATAAACGTGCGGGTGGCGCTCCCGCATCTTGTCTTCCAGGCCGGATACCACGTCTGGAGCGCCGAACGCCCCGCGTTCTTCCGCGAGCACGATCTGAAACGCCAGGTTGAGAAGCAGATCGCCGAGCTCCCGCCCGAGGTCCTCGTCCCGACTCGCGAGAATCGCGTCCGCCACCTCGTGGGCCTCTTCCAGCAGGTAAGGTCGCAGGCTGGTCGGAGTCTGCCGTGCGTCCCACTCGCAGTGGTCCCGCAGATAGCGAACGAGCGCCAGGCTGCGGCCGAGGGACGAGTCGCCCGCGAGTGACCGTTCGAGGTGCTCCGCTGGGGCCCCGTCGGGGCCCGGAATCTGTTGCTCAGGGGACATAGGCCGGATATACTATGCCGGCTTTGAAAAACGTGCCAATTGAAGCGACCGAGCGCGCCTGGATAGAAGTGGATCTGGGCGCGCTGCGCAGGAATAGCCGGGTCATCGCGGACCGCGCCGGCGGTGGGGGTCGCCTCCTTCCGATGGTCAAGGCGGATGCCTACGGCGTGGGGATGGAGCGCGTCGTGCGCGCCCTGCGGCCACTCGGACCATGGGGTTTCGGTGTGGCGGCCACGAGCGAGGGGCGCACGCTGCGCGAGCTGGGCTGGGAGGGGCCGGTCGTCGTGTTCGCGCCGACACTTCCGTTCGATGTTCCGAGCCTGGCGAGCGAGCGCCTCCAACCGGTGATCTCCGGGGTGGAGGCGCTCCGCGCTTGTGCGGACTCCGCTGAAGGCGTTGGGCTGGCCGTGCACCTCGAGGTCGATACGGGCATGGGACGTCTGGGCCTGGACTGGGCGAGGGCGGGCGAGTGGGCCCCGGTGGCGGCCGAGGTTCTCCGGCTTGGTGACGTGAGGCTGGTCGGCACGATGACGCATTTCCACTCGGCGGACCGGTCCGACGATGCGTCCACGCGAGAGCAGTGGGATCGGCTGCAGGCGGCTCTCGTGACGATGCGCTCGAACGGGATCGATCCCGGACTCGTTCACGCGGCCAACAGCGCGGGCGCGATGATCCACCACGGTCTGGAGGCCGATCTGGTGCGGCCGGGCATCTACCTGTACGGTGGGGGGGGCTGGGAGCCGGCGGCG
>CANPVW010000292.1 GCA_947581745.1 Candidatus Benthicola azotiphorus | reverse complement strand
CTCGGCACGATCGCCTTCCTCGCGTTTCACGAGGCGTACCACGTCGGACAGATGGGACTGCTGCGGAAGTACTTCGGGTTCGATCCCGTGGTGAAGCGCTGAAGCTGCGCCTGACCGGTCCCCCCCCTGCGCCTTGACCACCATATCTTGTGGTCTTACTTTATGGGTGCCCCAAGATGTTGCGCTTGATGTGGAAAAATCCACGGATTTCGTGGATTGGACGTGGACAACCGGCGTATCGCCGTGGAGAGACGGATCCACGGGACGCGCGGCTCAGCCTTCTAAGCCGTTGGTTGAGTGCCAGATGAGCGGCCCCACGCATGGTCCGCGGGTTGAAAGTCCCGGCGGACGAACGGTGCAGGATCGAGGAGGACGAGATGCCCAAGCTCGACAAGGCCGTTGACGTGGAAGTGGCCGTGGTCGGGTCGCGGCGGAAGCACCCGGTGCTGTCCCGCAGGTGGCTCCGGGATGCCGTCGCAGCAAACCGCTCGGCCTTCGAGTATGAGATGCGGCGTGAGAGGCGCCGGCTGCTCGATTCCCGTTTCGATGCGTTCTGGAAGGAGATCAGCGCCCGCCAAGCGTGAGCGAAGACGTACAGCGAAGCGACGGACCCCCAACGTGGGTCGGCCCCGCCCCCGCGCGGGCCGACCGGCGGGCGCGAACCCCTGGAGAGATCCGGGGGTTCTCCTTTTTGTACCCCCGGGAGGCGGGTTTCCAGCTCGCGCCGACTGGTAGGCGAGGCCCGCCAACGGTACCTTAGGCCGCCGCCGGCCGATCGCCGGCGGAGCGTGCCCGTTCCGACCCGGGCGAGCCTGGAGGGACATGGAGACCCGCGAGTCACGACCACCCTGCGCAGTCCCCGAATCGGGACTGAACGCCCGTCGCGCGACGCCCACCGTGTGGGTGGGAGACGTGCCGGTCGGGAGCGCGCACCCGATCGTCGTCCAGTCGATGACCAACACGGACACGGCGGACGTGGACGCGACCGTTCGCCAGGTCGCGGAGCTCGCCGAGGCGGGTAGCGAGCTCGTCCGCGTGACGGTGAACTCGTCGGCCGCGGCGGCGGCCGTGCCGGCGATCGTCAGCCGCCTGGACGCGCTCGGCGTTTCGGTGCCCATGATCGGCGACTTTCATTTCAACGGACACATCCTTCTTCCCGGTCATCCGGATTGCGCGGCGGCGCTGGCCAAGTACCGCATCAACCCGGGCAACGTCGGGACGAAGAAGTGGGACGCCCACTTCGCGGCCATCGTCGAGTGCGCGATCGAGCACCGGAAGCCGGTCCGGATCGGGGTGAACTGGGGGTCACTCGATGCGGCGCTTCTCACCCGGATGATGGACGAGAACGCGGGCCTGGCGGAGCCCCTGGCCGCGGACGCGGTGATGATCGCCGCCGTGGTCGAGAGCGCCATCGAATCGGCGCGAGCGGCTGAGAACATCGGCCTGCCGCACGACGCGATCATCCTCAGCGCCAAGGTGTCAGCGGTGCCCGACCTGCTTCGCACCTACCGCGCCCTGGCCCCTCTGTGCGATTACCCGCTGCACCTGGGTCTCACCGAAGCGGGGATGGCCCGCAGGGGGACGGTGGCGAGCGCCGCCGGGATCGGCATCCTGCTCGGGGAGGGGATCGGGGACACGATCCGGGTGTCCCTCACTCCGGCTCCCGGAGGTGACCGGCGGGAGGAGGTCCTCGTGGCTCGTCAGCTTCTCCAGTCGCTCGGACTTCGGAGCTTCGAGCCGCAGGTGACGGCCTGCCCGGGCTGCGGCCGCACCACCAGCACCTTCTTCCAGGAGATGGCCCGGGACATCGAGACCTGGCTGCGCGAACGCATGCCCGTCTGGAAGGAGAGCCACCCGGGGGTCGAGGAGCTGTCGGTGGCGGTGATGGGTTGCGTCGTGAACGGTCCCGGCGAGTCCCGGCACGCCGACATCGGGATCTCCCTGCCCGGGAGCTTCGAGGAGCCGAGCGCGCCGGTCTACGTGGACGGCGAGCATCACAGCACCCTGCGCGGCGACGACATCGTCCCCCGGTTCATAACGATCCTGGAGGACTACGTGCAGCGGCGGTTCGGTTCCGACTAGTCCCGCCCGGCTGCCGCGCCGCTCCCGTCCAGCGGCACGCCCAGCTCGTCCCGCTCCGACTCCACGGCCGTCCGCAGGGACTCCAGCTCGGGCGTCCACGCCAGGCGCCTGCCTTCGAGTTCCGCGACCGGTTCCATCCCTCGAACCGCGTTGGTCAGAAACGCTGCTCGCGCCCGGGCGAGGGCCGATGCGTCGAATTCGCCTTCGTGCACCGTCCACCCGCAGGAGCGAGCGACCCGGAGGGCGACCTCGCGTGTCACGCCGGGATACAGGGGGAGCGTCGCGGATGGCGTGAACAGCTCCCCATCCGCCTCCCAGAACAGGTTGGAGGCCGCGGCCTCGAGTGGATGTCCGGCGGAGGTGCGCACGGCTTCGGCGCAGCCCCGTCGTGTCGCGGCGGCCGAGCACAGCACGTGTGCGAGCGACGAGCAGCTCTTCACCCGCGGGAGCGCAGGAACAGGGACCTCGCCGGGGTCCAGCACGACCACGGTGAGTCGCCGCGAATCCGGGCTCGAGTGAATCTCGACGAGCTCCCAGGAGCCGGGCTCGCCGCGGCCGAATCCGCGGCCGCCGGGGCCGGCGCTCACCTGCACGCGGATCACACCGTCCGTCGTCCGCCCGCCGTCTGCTCCAAGCAGCAGGAGTATGTCGGACAGCCGCCCCACGTCGCGCACCGGCTCGGGGACGCCGAGGTCGATCGCCGCCGCGGATGAGCGCAGCCGGTCGAGGTGAGCCTCGGCATCCAGCAAGCGACCGCGCCGCAGGGAAAGGGTGGCGAACACGCCGTCCCCGTACCGGAAAGCCCGCTCGTCGAGATGCGGCCGGAACTCGGTCAGGGGGCGCAGGACGCCTGCAGCCCAGCAGAGGGAGCGGATGGGGCTCACCGGCGGTACGGCTCGGCGGGACGAGATCGTCGATCCACGGAGACCGGCGCGGTCGGGTCGGTCCGGCGGAGTGGGGCCGCGGGACCGGACGGCACGATCAGGCCCGGGCCCGGGAGGTGCGACAGGGGACTAGCGGCGTGCGCGGCGCCGGGCGCTGCGGACACGGCGTCGCTCGGCCGCCTTGGCCTTCCGACGCTTCGCCTCGCTCGGCTTCTCGTAGCGGCGCTTCCTGCGCATGTCAGCGAGGATGCCCGCCCGCTGCACTTTCCGTCTGAACTGGCGTAGGGCCTTCTCCAGGTTCTGGCCTTCGCCGATGAAGATCTCCAACGGTCTGTCCCCTTTCCCTCGTATTCCATGCCCGCGTCGTTCGACGGGCGCTCCGTTTTAAGCCCTTAAAGATAGTGTGGGATGGGCATGAATCTCAAGAGCGGCCGAAACCTCGAAGCCAGGATGCCGACGCAGGGGCGCTCACCCGCCGAAGCCGGGAAACCTGCCGCCGAGGCGGTCGCGCAGCTGCTGGGCGAGCGTCTTCGTGCCGTCCGCCCGGCTCGCCGATACCGCGCCCCGATCGCTCCTGGCCCGATCTGCGGGCTTCCCGGCCCGCGCGGAACGGTCCCGGCCTCCGGCCTTCGGGGCGGTTTCCTTCCCGCCCCGGTCCCGTCCGTCCCTCGCCCTGGGGGCGGATCTCGATCCGTCGGCCTCGAGGGGTACCAGGTTGCCGGCCCTCGGGCCGCGATCCGATTCGAACACTTCGAACTCGACGGTCTCGCCGTTCTTGAGCGATGCGTAGCCGTCGACATCGATATCGGTGTGGTGGACGAAGATCTCGTCGCCGCTCTCACGACGGACGAACCCGTACCCCTTGTCGGTGGAGAACCACTTCACGACGCCTTTTTCACGTGCCATCGATAGCTCCGCGATCGTCATCCGGCTCGCCCGGTGACGCCGGGCGGCGTCAGGGCGAAAGTGCGGCCGGAAGATGGGCGTCCGGAGCCCGGGATTCAAGGTGAGGGTGGGACCGTCCGATCACTTCGAAAACTTGACCACAACATCTAGCGACCGTACTTTCGGTCGACACCAGATCTTGTGGCTTCGGGGTTTCCTCGGGCGTGGATCCGGTGGATTCGGTACGGCCGGCGCCCGGCGGGCAGCCGTGCAATGAGATCGGCCCGTCAGTTGCGCTTCGCCGATGGCGAGGGCGCCGCGCCGTACGCGAGTCGAAAGACGCGGGAGGACTTCCCGCGCAGTCCCACGAGCGGCACAACGACGGCCTCCGCGCCGTCTGGAATGATAGAGTCGGAAGTTCCATGTCCTTGCCTCCCGCCTCGGGCGGAGGTGCCGACCGTGCCAAGGAGTTGGTGCCATGGGTGTAGAGATGCCGGACCTCCTCTTCATCGCCGGAGACGGGTCCTTCGAGCTGGACGGAAAGGCCTATCACATCCCGGACCATTTCTCCCCACGAGAGGTGTTCAGCTACCGACGCCTGCTCGAGCCGATCCCGGACATCCCCGGGGGGACGAACCTGTCGACCGAGCAGAGGGCGATCCAGAAGACGTACTTCTTCCGCCGCGCCGCGGCCTGCATCATCCCGGGCCTGGAACCGAGCTCGCTGGAGAGCGTACCTCTGCGCGCCCTGATGAACCTGCACCGCTGGTTGCTGGATCACCGGCCGGAGCTGACGCTGGACGCGCCGCTGCACGCCTGACGGAGCGGCGCTGTCCCGGCCCGGCCCCCGTGCCCGGGGCGCCGGGCCTTTTTTTGTCACGTGATGCCGGGTTCGAGCCCGGCGTTATCTTGTACCTGATCGCAGGTCGGGAGCGCGGCCCTGCCGGGCTCCCTGCAACCCCTGACAGCGAGGACAGCCCGACGTGATTCGTCGCGCCAAGATCATCTGCACGATAGGGCCCGCGTCTCGCGACCCCGAGACGTTTCGCCTTCTCGTCGACGCCGGGATGGACGCCGTGCGCGTCAACTTCTCCCACAGCTCGCACGAGGATGCGGCGGAGACCTTCCGTCTGGCGCGGGAGACGGCTCGCGACGTGGGTAGGCCGCTGGCCGTGCTGGCCGACCTGCAGGGGCCGAAGATCCGGGTCGGTGTGCTGCCGGAGCCGCGCAGCATCGAGCAGGGACGGACCTACGTGTTCGAGGCCCTGCACGATGCCGATGCGGGCGCTTCGGGGGGAGCGATCCCGATCACCTATCCCGACCTGACCGCCGAGATGGAACCGGGCGACCGTCTCCTGTTCGACGACGGGGCGATCGCGTTCGTGGTCGAGGAAACGGACGGCACGCGGGTGACGGCGCGCGCGCGGACGAACGGCACGCTGCAGTCTCGCAAGGGCCTCAACCTGCCCGGCAAGGCCCTCGCCGTGCCGAGCATCACCGAGAAGGACCGCCTCGATCTCCAGTTCGCTCTCGAGCACGGGGTGGACTACGTGGCGTTGAGCTTCGTGCGCCGGGCGGCGGACCTGGAGGAGCTGCGGGGGCTCGTGAGTGACGATGTGTTGATCATCGCCAAGATCGAGAAGGAGCAGGCCGTCCAGAATCTGGCTGAGATCGTATCGCTGTCGGATGGTGTGATGGTGGCGCGGGGCGACCTGGGGGTGGAGCTTGACTTCGAAGAAGTGCCCATCGTCCAGAAGCGGCTGCTGCGGCTCAGCCAGGAGTCGATCTCGATTGGAATTACGGCCACGCAGATGCTCGAGTCGATGACGCACTCGCCGCGCCCGACCCGCGCCGAGGTCTCGGACGTCGCGAACGCCCTGCTCGACGGGACGGACGTGGTCATGCTGTCGGGCGAGACGGCCGTCGGGGACTATCCGGTCGAGGCGGTGCAGACGATGGACCGGGTCGCCCGTCGGATCGAGAGCGAAACAGGATTCCTCGACGAACCGTCCGATTTCGGGCCGCGGGACTCCCGTTCCGGGGTCCACCGGACCGTGCCGGGGGCGATCGCCGGCGCCGCGGTCGAGGCGACGCACCGGCTGGGGGCGCCGTTCCTGATCACGCTGACGACGAGCGGGTTCACGGCCCGCCTGATAGCGGCGCAGCGACCGCGGGTGCCGATCCTCGCGGTCACGGACAACGAGCGCACGTACCGGCAGCTGGCGCTCGCCTGGGGCGTGGTGCCGATCCACCACGACGAGGCGGTGAGCTACGACGGAATGCTCTCGCACGCGCGCACCTACGCCTTCGAGCACGGCCTGGCGGAGCCGGGTCGGAATTGCGTGGTCACGGCCGGGATGCCGTTCCACGAGCCGGGGACGACGAACTACATGCGCGTCGAGAAGCTGTGAGGTCATGCGCCTGACTTTTCTCGGCACCGGCACGTCGTTCGGCATTCCAGTCCCGGGATGCCGCTGTGCCGTGTGCACTTCCGACGATCCACGCAACCGGCGCACGCGGCACGGCCTGTTGCTGGAGGACGGCGGGCGCAAGCTCCTGGTCGATACGCCTCCAGAGCTGAGGCTGCAGCTCGTCGCGGCGAGCGTGGATCGGCTGGACGCCGTGTTCATCACCCACGCGCACGCGGACCACGTACACGGGATCGACGACCTGCGTGCTTTCACGACGCGGGCCGGCTATCGGCTGCCGGTCTTCCTGGCGTCGGAGTACGAACAGGAGCTGAGGACGCGATTCGCCTATTTCTGGGGAACCGATGCCAGGTCGAGCCCCGGAACCACCGTTCCCGGTCTGGACCTCGTGACGTTCGAGGACCGGGACCGGCTCGAAGTGGCGGGCATGGAGCTGGACGTCGTGGCGTTCCCGCACGGCTGGTTCCGAAGCTACGGCTTCCGGGTGGGCGACCTGGCGGTGATCGTGGACGCGAAGGAGATCCCGGACGATGCCGTGCCCCTCCTCCGGGGGGTACGGGTGCTGGTGATCAACGCGTTGTGGTACGGCCATCCGCACCCGACCCATTTCAACGTCGAGGAAGCAGTGGAGGTGTCCCGGCGCCTCGAAGCGGGAACGACCTATCTCACGCACCTGACGCACCGACTCGATCACGCCGACCTGGAGGAACGTCTCCCGGCTGGGGTGAAGCCGGCCAGCGACGGGCTGACGATCGAGATCTGACGGTCTATATTCGCGGACCCACTCACCGGCGTGAAGAGGAAAACTTGTCGCAGAACCTGATCCGGAACTTCTCCATTGTCGCCCATATCGACCACGGCAAGTCGACGCTGGCCGATCGGCTGCTGGAGGTCACGGGAGCGGTGGGGTCACGCCAGATGAAGGAGCAGGTCCTCGATTCGATGGACCTGGAACGGGAGCGCGGGATCACGATCAAGCTGAACGCGGTCCGCCTGCCGTATCGCGCCTCGGACGGTCAGAAGTACCAGCTCAACCTGATCGACACGCCGGGCCACGTGGATTTTACTTACGAGGTCAGCCGGAGCCTGGAGGCCTGCGAGGGAGCGCTACTCGTGGTGGACGCGAGCCAGGGGATCGAGGCGCAGACGATCTCCAACCTCTTCCTGGCCCTCAACGCCGGACTCGAGATCATCCCCGTGGTCAACAAGATCGATCTTCCCGCAGCCGAGCCCGAGCGACGGCGGGACGAGATCTGCGACCTGATCGGCGTCGAGGCCGAGGACGTGCTGCTCGCGTCGGCGAAGATGGGGACGGGGGTGGCGGAGATCCTGGAGGCGATCGTGCACCGGGTGCCGCCCCCATCCGGCGATCCGGACGCGCCGCTCCGCGCCCTGATCTTCGACTCGATGTACGACAAGTACAGGGGCGCCGTGCCGTTCCTCCGCGTCGTCGATGGATCCATCCGGACGGGCATGACCGTGGGCTTCGGAGCGAGCGACGCCGAGTACGAGGTGGACGAGACCGGCTTCATGTGCCTCGGCTTCCAGCCGGTCGGTGAGCTTCGGGCGGGCGAAGTCGGGTATCTCACGGCCCAGATCAAGCGGATATCGGACACCCGGGTGGGCGACACGCTGCTCGATGCCGAGAATCGCGCGTCCGAGCTGCTGCCCGGTTACCAGGAAGCGAAGCCGGTCGTGTTCGCCGGCCTCTATCCGACGGACACGGACCAGTTCGAGGAGTTGCGGGACGCGCTCGCCAAGCTGCAGTTGAGCGATGCCAGCCTCCACTGGGAGCCCGAGACCTCGACGGCGCTCGGGTTCGGCTTCCGTTGCGGTTTCCTGGGTCTCCTGCACATGGAGATCGTGCAGGAACGACTGGAGCGCGAGTTCGATCTCGACCTGGTGACGACCGTCCCCAACGTGGAATACCACATCACCCTGACCAACGGTGACCGGGTGTCGGTCGAGAACCCCAGCAAGATGCCGGATCGCGGACGCACCGAGTCGGTCGAGGAGCCGTACGTCCGGGTCCACGTCGTGTCGCCCGCCGAATACATCGGGGGGATCCAGAAGCTGTGCCACGAGCGGCGGGGCGAGTACCTCAACATGGAGTACCTCGACACGAACCGGGTCGAGCTGCGCTACGACATTCCACTCGCCGAGATCGTGCTGGACTTCTACGATCGTCTCAAGTCCGTGTCGCGGGGATATGCGGCCCTCGATTACGAGCTGGTCGGCTACCGGGCGTCCGACCTGGTGAAGCTCGACATTCTGCTCAACGGGGAGCCGGTGGACGCCCTCAGCGTGATCGTTCACCGGGACGAGTCCTACGACTACGGCCGCAAGATGGCGAGCAAGCTGAAGGAGCTGATTCCGCGGCAGCTGTTCGACGTGGCGATCCAGGCGGCGATCGGGCGCGACGTGATCTCGAGAACCAACGTGAAGGCCCTGCGGAAGAACGTGACGGCGAAGTGTTACGGAGGTGACATCACGCGGAAGCGGAAGCTGCTCGAGAAGCAGAAGGAGGGGAAGCGGCGGATGAAACAGGTGGGATCGGTCGAGATCCCGCAGGAAGCGTTTCTCGCCGTGCTTCAGGTCGGTGACTGACGGGGTCGGCGGTCTCGTCGTCCGGGCGCCGAATCACCTGGGCGAGCTGATCCTCGCGCTGCCGGCGCTCGAGCACGCCGCGGCGGAGGAGCGAGCGGCGGGTCGACGCCTGCAGGTACAGTTTCCGGCGGGGCTGGAGGCGGTGCTGGACATGGCGGTGCTGGACGTCGGGCGGCTGCCGCTCCGGGACCGGCGCGACGTGCGGGCCGGCGGGCGACAGCTCCGCAGCTCCGGCGCCCGGCGAGGCGTGCTGCTCACCCCGTCCGTGTCGAGCGCCCTGATGTTCCGGCTTGGTAGACTCCGGAGCCGGCGCGGCACGGCGGGAGGCTGGCGAACCTGGCTGCTGACCGATCCGGTACCACGGGGTCCGCTGCTGCAGGGACACCGGGTGAACGAGTTCCTCACGCTGGTCGGAGCCGACGGGAGCGGAGAGCCGCCCGTTCCGGCCATCAGGCCGCCGGCC
>CANPVW010000291.1 GCA_947581745.1 Candidatus Benthicola azotiphorus | reverse complement strand
CGCCCGATCCAGGAGAGTCGGAAAGTAGAAGTTGCCCTCTCTCTTCCCACCTGTCAGGAGCCGTGCACCGGCCTCCACCGCCTCACTCACCCACGTCTCCACCCGGCGGGCGGCCTTCTCGTTGATCAGCGGACCCATGTCCGTGGCCTCGTCCAGCTTGTCTCCCACCACGTAGGTCGCGGCGGCCTCGACGAACCGCGGCACGAACTCGTCGTACACGCCCTCCTGAACCAGCAGTCGCTGCACGTGCAGGCAGTTCTGCCCGGCGGCCCAGTAGGCTCCGCTCACGCAGGAGGCCACGGCCGCCTCCAGGTCGGCGTCGGCCATCACGATCACGGGCGCGATGCTGCCCAGCTCCATGCTCACCTTCTTCATTCCCGCCCGGGCCAGAATCCTCTCTCCGGTCTCCCGACCACCCGAGAAGGAGAGCGTCCGGACGCGATGGTCCGTGACCAGCGCGTCGCCCACTACGCTTCCGGCGCCCGTCACGACCTGCAGCAGACCGGAAGGCAGGCCCGCCGCCTCGAAGGCCTCCGCGAGCAGCAGCGCGCTCAGCGGAGTTTCCTCGTGCGGCTTCACGATCACGGCGTTCCCGGCCGCGATCGCCGGTCCGACCTTGTGCGCCACCAGGTTGAGGGGATCGTTGAAAGGGGTGATCGCCCCGACCACTCCGACCGGCACGCGCGTGTAGTAGCCGAACCGGTTCTCGGCGCCGGGGCTCTGATCGAAGGGCACGGTCTCCCCCCCGATCCGGCGCGCCTCCTCGGAGCTCACGCGGAGCGTCTCGATGCACCGGGTGACCTCCTTACGCGCTTCCCGGATCGTCTTGATTCCTTCTCGCGCGATGGTCCGGGAGAACTCCTCGTGCCTTCCGCCGACCTGGTCGGCGGCCCGTCGCAGGATGTCGATGCGCTGGTGGGCCGCGATCGGATGGCGGGCCTCGAACGCCCCGCGTGCAGCCGCGATCGCGGACTGCATGTCGTCGGCCGTAGCTTCGGGAACGGTATCGATCACCTCACCGGACGCCGGGTCCACCACCTCCCGCCGGTCGTTCCTATCCACCCACTCCCCGTCCAGGAACATGCGCATGGTGCTCTCCTTATGTCTCAGGCTCCCCGGCGGGCCGCCGTGCGCTGGATCTCCAGGAGGTCCACGAGGACCGCGTATCCGGTCTCCAGTCGCCCCGCGCCCGGTCCCACGAGAGTCACATCGCCGAGCAGCTCCGTGCTGTAGGTCACCGCGTTGGTGGCGCCGCTGACCGAGGCGAGCGGATGCGAGAGGGGCACCCGCTCGGGCCGCACCGAAGCGTATACTCCGCCATCCCTCGGCTCGAGCGCTCCGATCAGCTTCCAGCGTTCACCCGCGTCCCGGGCGGCTTCGATGTCCGCCGGCGTGAGTGCGGAGATTCCCGTCCGGTCCACGTCCTCCATGCCGATCGGCGCCCCCATCAGGAGGTTTGCGAGGATCACGACCTTGCCGGCCGCGTCGAAACCTTCGACGTCCCCGGTCGGGTCCGCTTCCGCGTAACCGTTTTCCTGCGCCTCCCTGAGGGCATCCTCGTACGTGGACCCCTCCTCCATGCGGGTCAGGATGTAGTTGCAGGTGCCGTTCAGGATGCCCTGGACCCTCTCGATCCCGGCCGCCCTGAGCAGGTTCATTCCGTTGAGCACCGCGGGCGTCCCGCTCATCACCGTCCCCTCCACCCCGAGCTCCAGACCCCGCTCCGCGGCCAGTTCCGACAGTTCCGCGTAGTGAAGCGCGATCGGCCCCTTGTTGGTGGTCACGACGCTCTTCCCGGCCTCCAGGGCCGCCCTGATGTGGCCCGTCGCCGGCTCGCCTGTCTCCAGGTCCGTGTAGCTGAGTTCGACCACCACGTCCGCGGCGCTCCGGCGAGCCATCTCGAGCCCGTCCCATCCCCGATCCACCGCTTGCACTCCTCCGAAATTGCCGGCGAGACGAACGGCATCCAGAAGTTCACCGGGCTCCAGTCCGGCCGGATCGTGGACGCTTCCCTTGAGCTGATCGCTCACGCCGACGATCCGGAATCGGACCCCGAACTGCTCGAGCAGCCTCGGCCCGTGATCGCGAAGGATCTCCGTGAATCCCTGCCCGACGTTGCCGAAGCCGATGAGGGCCAGTCTGTACTCCATGGTATTCCGCGCTCCTGTCGAGTCCGGGACGACCTGCAGCGGGATGAAGATACACGTCCTGCTGGTGTCGGCGCTCCTCCCGGCGACATCTTCGGTCAGACGCAGCGGCAGGGGCAATGCTCGTCGAACGAGGGGAGAATTCGAATGCGGCTTCACTGGAGTTGGATGATCGGGCTGGTGTGCGCGGGCCTGTCGGCTTCCTGCGCGGAGTCGGCGGCTCCGGAGACGAAAGCTGCCGTTCGCGACAGCGCCGGCGTGCGGATCGTGGAGAGCGCCGCCCCGGCGTGGACCGAAGGTGCGGCTTGGCGGCTGGGTGACCGACCGATCGTGGACATCGGCCAGCTGGACGGGCCGGACGAGACGCAGCTGTTCCAGGTGAGCGCGGCCAGTCGCCTGTCCGACGGGAGCTTCGTGCTCGGGAGTTTCGGGAGCGACGACCTGCGCCGGTTTTCGGCGGACGGGAGGCACCTGTGGACCGTCGGAAGGGAGGGAGAGGGTCCCGGGGAGTTCATGGGGCTGACGCAGGTGGTCGCCGGACCCGGTGATACGCTGCTCACGTACGATTTCCGACAGCGCCGCATCTCGAGGTTCGGACCGGACGGCACGTTCCTCGATGCGCGCCCGCTGGAGGGTCCCAGCGAAAGCGGATTCGCATTCGTGCAATCCCTGCTCCCGGACGGAAGGGCCGTCTACACGTTTCGCGTGTTCGGGGGCCCCGATGGGCCTCCCCCGGAGGGAGAGGTTCGCCGCGACACGCTGAGCGTGTACGTGAGCGGCCTGCCGGGCGACAGCGCGCGCGAGCTGGGACGGTTTCCCGGGCCCGAGATGGTGGTGATGCAGGCTGGCCAGACCGACGGCGGTTTCAACATCACGATTTCCAGCTCGGCATTCGCCCGTTCCACGGAGATCGCCGCGGGCGGGTCCGAAGTGTGGATCTGCGACACGGACCGGTTCGAGATCCGGCGCTATGGACTCGACGGAAGGCTCCAGGAGATCGTCCGGCGGGCGGCCGAGCCCGTGGTCGTGGACGACGCCCTGATCGAACGGGCGATGGGAGAGGAGCTCGACGCGGCCGACGACGACAATGAGCGGCGGCTGATCCGGCGGCGCTGGGAGGAGATCCCCGTTCCGGCGACCCTCCCGGCGTACGAGAGCCTCCTCGTGGACCGCAGCGGTAACCTGTGGGCGCAGGAATTCGAGGTGCCCGGAGCTCCCGAGCGAGTGTGGTCGGTGTTCGCCGAAGACGGACAGTGGCTCGGACGGGTCCCGTTTCCCGATCGATTCCGGCCGCTCGAGATCGGCGACGACTACGTGATCGGACGCTACGGCGACGAGCTCGACGTGGAGCACGTCCAGGTCTGGGAGCTGGTGAAGCCGACCGGCTGACCGGAGAGGCGACCCGGTTTCTACGTCGAGAGGGCCGTCCAGTCCACCGGCGGCGACAGACGCGGCAGGGCTGAGCCGCCGATCACCTCGATGTACTTCTGCGCCGCGCCGGTATTGAACACGACCACCCGTTCCTCCGGGTCGACGACCTTCTCGGACACGAGCATCTCGAGGACGCCCAGGCAAGCGCCGGCTTCCGGGGCGAACGCGATTCCCTCGAGCTCCGAGCCCCGCCGAGCCCAGTACAGCAACGAATCTTCGGGACACGCACGGGCCTGGCCGCCGGATTCGTTGATCGCATCGATGATCATGAAGTCGCCCACGGCAGCGGGAACGCGCAGGCCGCTGGCCGACGTGGCAGGGGCTGGAAACGGATCGGCGAAGCGTTCTCCTTTCTGCCACGCCGTGCTGATCGGCGCGCACCCGGCGGCCTGGCACGACACCATGCGCGGCCGTCGATCGTCGATCAGCCAGCCGAGCGCCGCGAGCTCGGCGAACGCCTTCCACATTCCGATCAGTCCGGTTCCTCCGCCCGTCGGGTACGTGATCACGTCAGGAAGCGACCAGCTGAACTGCTCGGCCAGCTCCAGCCCCATGGTCTTCTTGCCCTCGATCCGGTAGGGCTCCTTCAGTGTCGAGAGGTCGAACCAGTCCATGTGAGGGGTGCCCTCGCGCACGATCGCCCCGCAGTCCGTGATCAGGCCATCGACGAGAAAGGCGTGAGCCCCGTAGTAGGCTGCCTCGTACTGGTTGACGATCGGGGTGTCAGCCGGCATGAACACGAACGCCTCCATGCCGACCCGCGCCGCATATGCCGCCATGGCGCCTCCGGCGTTCCCCGCCGTCGGAATCGCCACACGCTGCACGCCGAGCTCGTTGGCGCGGCTGATCGCGACCGAGAGACCCCGGCTCTTGAACGATCCGGTCGGAAGCTGTGATTCGTCCTTCACCCACAGATCACTGAGGCCGAGAGCGGATCCGAGCCGAGCACACCGGAGGAGGGGCGACATTCCCTCACCCAGCGAGGCGATCTTCGTCTCGTCCGACACCGGAAGCAGCTCGCGGTACCGCCACATGGTCGGCTCCCGGCCAGCCAGCTCCTGCTTGTTCAACGCCGCGCCGACGGCGTCGAGATCGTAGCGCACCCAGAGCGGCCGGCCCGCGTGTACGCTCTGCAGTGCTTCGTGGGGCAGAATCGTTCCGTCGATCGCCGCTTCGAGGTGAGTCACAAAGCTCATCCGTAAGCCTCCGCTTCCGTGGTCACGCCACCGGCCTGAACCTCGCCTGGAAGAACCTCAGGTACCTGGGCTCGTACGTGAATTCGAGTCCCCTGATGCTCTCCCGCTTGTCCCAAACCTCCATGACCGACTCGGCGACCACGTCCATGTGAGCCTGCGTGTAGACTCGCCTCGGAATCGTGAGGCGGACCAGCTCGAGGTGAGGTCTCCGATTCTGTCCGTTCTCCGGGTTTCTCCCGGCGGAAACGTTCCCACGCTCCATCGAGCGCACGCCCGAGTCGATGTAGATCTCCGCCGCCAGCGACTGGGCCGGAAACAGGTCCTGATCGATGTGGGGAAGGAAGCGCCTGGCGTCCAGGAACACGCCATGCGTGCCGATCGGCATCACGATCGGAATCCCCTCGTCCTTGATCTTGTTGCCCAGGTAGTGCACCTGGCCGACGCGTGCGTGTATGTGATCGTACTCGATGCTCTCGCGAATGCCGATGGCCAGGGCCTCCATGTCACGGCCCGCCATCCCTCCGTACGTGTGCAGTCCTTCGTAGATCACGACCATGTTGCGGGCCTTGTCGGCGATCTCGGGATCGTTGACGGCCAGAAAACCGCCGATGTTCACCAGGTGGTCCTTCTTCGAGCTCATGGTGGCGACGTCGGTCAGGTCGCAGATCCGGCGCACGATGTCGGCCATGGGCACGTCGGCGTAGCCTTCCTCCCGCTCCTTGATGAGCAGGGCGTTCTCCGCCACCCGTGTCATGTCATGCACCACCAGGATCCCGTGCCGGTGCGCCAGTTCCGAGACCTGACGCAGGTTTCCCAGCGAAATCGGCTGTCCGCCGCACATGTTGACCGACGTTGCGATGCAGATGTAAGGGATCCGGTCCGGTCCGTACTCGTCGATCACCGCCTGGAACTTCTTCAGGTCCACGTTCCCCTTGAACGGGTGGATGACCTCGGGATCGTGCGCTTCGTCGATGATCACGTCGATGAAGCGTCCGCCGGCCAGCTCCTGGTGGAGGCGCGTCGTCGTGAAGTACATGTTGCCCGGCACGACATCGCCTTCCTTGATCAGGATCTTGCTGATCATGTGCTCGGCGGCCCGCCCCTGGTGAGTCGGGATCAGGTGCTGGTAGCCGTACACGTCCCGCACCGTTTCTTCAAGCTTGTAGAAGTTCCGACTGCCGGCGTAGGCTTCATCTCCGAGCATGATTCCGGCCCATTGCCGGTCGCTCATCGCGCTGGTGCCGGAGTCGGTCAGGAGGTCGATGTACACGTCCTCGGAACGTAACAGGAACGTGTTGTAGCCGGCTTCCACGATCGCCTGCTCGCGGAACTCCCGGGTCGTCATCTTGATGGGTTCCACCATCTTCACTTTCCAGGGCTCGGCCCAGGATCGACGGCGTGTCGGCATGAGAGTCTCCCGTCCTTCCCGTTCGTCTCTATCACCTCGAGGCCCGCCCGCGAACGTGTCGCGCGTCGCGGGGAGCGATGGGCGGCGGTCCCACGGAACCGCGATCAGCCCTGTTCAGAGGGCAAGGATCGGACCGCGACCGGCGGCGATGTCCGCGCCGCAGGAAGGCGGCCGGGCGAGCGGGGCGTGCCCTCCTCGCCCGATGTGCGACAAAGAGTCACAGGGCGCTCTGCGACCTTTCCTTTCGGCCGTCCGCGCGGCACCTTGATGGTGTCTTCTCCCGGTGTCGTCACCCGATCAAAGGAGACCCGGTCCATGGAGAACCGACCGCTCGTCGTCGCCGTCGCCTTCATTCTCCTCGTCGCGGCCCTCGCCTTCTGGCGCAGCTGCAGCTACTGAGCCGGCTCCATGCAACCGACGGACCTGCGATGAACGAGCTCGACGGAAGCTGGATCCTGGTCACCGGCGCCAGCGCCGGCATCGGCCAGGCGTGCGCGCGTCGCTTCGCGGAGAGCGGGGCGAGTCTGATCCTGTGGGCCAGGCGACTGGACCGCCTCGAGTCCCTGGCGGACGAGTTGCGCGACGGGTGCGGGGTCGAAGTCGTGACCCGGCAGGTGGACGTGCGGGACCGCCGCCTGGTGAGCCGGGAGGCCCTCTCCCTGATCGAAGCCGGCCGGGTGCCCGACGTGATCCTCAACAATGCCGGCCTGGCGAGTGGCTTCGATCCGATCCAGGAGGGAGACTACGAGGACTGGGATCGCATGATCGACACCAACGTGAAGGGGCTGCTCAACGTCACGCGCGAGCTGCTCCCCCACATGGTCTCGCGAGGGACCGGCCATGTCGTGAACATCGGCAGCACCGCCGGCCACCAGGTGTACCCGAAGGGCAACGTGTACAACGCCTCGAAGTTCGCGGTGAAAGCGCTCACCGAGGGCATCAATCTGGACGTGGCAGGCACACGAGTGCGGGTGTCCAGCGTGGACCCGGGATTCGTGCGCACCGAGTTCTCCCGCGTCCGGTTCCACGGGGACGACGAGCGGGCCGAAGGTGTGTACCGGGGTTTTGATCCGCTGACCGCACAGGATGTCGCCGACTGCGTTCACTTCGTGGTGACCCGGCCTCCGCACGTGAACGTGTTCGACATGGTCCTCCTGCCAACCGCCCAGCGGAACGTCTACGTGCTGGACCGGAGGGATCCGACTTGAGCGGGGACGTCGCTGACCGTCCGATCGCCCCTCGACCCGACGCTCAGGGAAAGCACAAGCGGCTCGCCGGGTTCGCACTGGCCCGCTTCGAGGCGTGGGCGCTGCCGAAGCTGGCGGCGGCTCTCCCGGCCCGGGTCCTCCCCGACCACCTCACCGCGCTCGGTCTCGTCGCTTCGACGGGGATCGCGATCTCCTACATGCTGAGCAACCGGGACGCGGCCTGGCTCTGGGTGGCCAATGGACTCCTGGTGGTCCAGTGGTACGGCGACAGCCTCGACGGAACGCTGGCACGCTACCGGAAGATCGAGCGTCCACGTTACGGCTTCTACCTCGATCACCTCACCGACGCCTATTCGACGCTGGCCATCGGCATCGGTCTCGGGTTCTCGCCGTACATGCTGCTGTCGGTCGGCCTGGCGATCACGATCGCCTACCTGCTCCTGTCGGTGAACGTGTACCTCGAGACGCACGTATTCGGCGAGTTCAAGCTCGGCCATGGAGTCCTCGGCCCCACCGAGGCGCGGGTGCTGCTGATCGCGCTCAACACCGGCGCGGCGATCGTCGGCCCGATGCGGTTCTACGTCCTCGACGTGCCGTTCACGCCGTACGACGTCCTGGGCCTCCTCGGCGTCCTCGCGATGGTGGTGCTCCTGGTGAGCAGGGCGAGGCGCAATCTGCGCGCACTCGCGGCACTCGAACCGGCGGGCCGCCGGAGGGATGTGCAACATCCTCCCGCCTGATCGTCATCCGGAAGTGGAAAGCCGAAGCTGACTCTCTCGGAGGATAGCCAGATGATCAGGAAGCTCACCGCCGGCCTCGTCGTGGCGCTGTTCTACGTCGCCGCGGCCTCGATGCCGAATCCGCGCTCGGCCCCGGCGCAGGAGGCACCGCGGCTGCAATCGACGGCGGGCGATCGCGAAGCCGTGATGATCACCGTGTACAACCAGAATTTCGGGCTCGTGCGCGAGATCCGGGACCTCAGCCTGGCCCGGGGCCCCGTGTCGCTCGAGTTCGGCGACGTAGCGTCGAGCATTCAGCCCGAGACCGTGCACCTCCGGGCCCTGGACGGTGGACGACTCACGGTACTCGAGCAGAACTACCAGTACGACCTGTTGAGCCCCCAGAAGCTGCTCGAGAAGTACGTGGGCCGCACCGTCAAGGTCTACCGCTGGAACGAGGTCCTGGGGCGGGACGAGATGGTCGAGGCCGAGGTCCTGTCCGTGAACCAGGGAACGATCCTCAAGATCGGCGATGAGATCACCTTCAACTACCCGGGTCGCCTCGCGTTCCCGGAGCTGCCGGACAATTTGATCGCCCGGCCGACTCTGCTGTGGAAGCTGGACAGCGGATCGAGCCGGCAGCGGGTCGAGGCTTCGTACCTCACGCAGAACCTGAACTGGAAGGCCGACTACGTGATGGTCGTGGACGAGAACGACCGTCGCGGCGACATCACCGGCTGGGTCACGCTGACCAACCAGAGCGGCGCCAGCTACGAGAACGCGCAGCTCAAGCTGGTGGCCGGCGACGTGCAGCGGGTCTCGGCGCCCGCGGCCTACGGTCGGGCCCAGAAGCTGGCCGTCTCCGAGGCGGCGATGGATGAGGCCTTCGCGGAGGAGGCGTTCTTCGAGTATCACCTGTACACGCTGAACCGGCCCGCCTCGGTGATGAACAACGAGCAGAAGCAGGTCACGCTGCTCGAAGCCTCTGATTTCGGCATCAGGAAGCGGCTGATCTTCTACGGCGCCGCGTACTACTTCCGCGGATCGTACGGTCAGGTGGAATCGAACCAGAAGGTCGGCGTGTATCTCGATTTCGAGAACAGTGAGAAGAACGGTCTCGGCATGCCGCTTCCCGCCGGTATCGTCCGCGTCTACAAGAGCGACGCTTCCGGTGCGCAGCAGTTCATCGGGGAAGACCGGATCGACCACACCCCGCGGGACGAGAAGGTCCGCATCAAGATGGGCGAGGCCTTCGACGTGGTGGGAGATCGGCGGCAGATGGACTTCGACATCATCGCCGACTGCGTCACTGAAAGCGAGTGGGAGATCAAGCTGCGCAACCACAAGGACGAGGAAGCCGAAGTCGAGGTGTACGAGCCGATCGGCGCGGATTGGGAGATCCTCTCGTCCTCCCACCAGCCGACGAAGGTGGACGCCCACACGTTCAAGTTCACCGTGAAGATTCCTCCGCGCGGCGAGGAGACGATCACGTACCGCGTACGCGTGCGCTGGTGCTGAAGCTGTCAAGCGCCGGTCCCCGCCGGCTCACGAATGACGACCGCCGCTTCGGGTACCCGTGCCCGGAGCGGCGGTCTTCCCATCGCGGACCTGAAACTGGCCCGCTCCGGACACGTATCCTAGCTTGCACCCCGGTGCGCAGCGGATGACGGGCACTCCGACTCCGCGACAAGGGCACAGGCCTCGAGAGGGAACCGTGAGGGAACTCGTCCGAAAGCTCCAGGAGCGGCACGTGCCGCGAACGGCCGTGCTCTACCTCGGCGCCGGGTGGGTGGCTCTCGAGTTCATCGGCTTCGTGGTGGACAACTACGGGTTCCAGCGCACGATCCTCGATGCCAGCCTTCTCCTGATCGCGATCGGATTCCCCATCTCGCTGATCATCGGCTGGTACCACGGCGCGGGCGGACGACAATCCGTCACGCGCATGGAGGCATCGCTCGTGGGGACGCTTCTCGTGGTTGCACTGGTCGGGACGGGCTTGATCCTGGCTCGCGACCACCCGGAAGCCCGCTCACCGGAGCTCGCGCCGGCCGGCATCCTTCCCGGAGACCTGGGCGCGGGATCGCTCGCCGTTCTTCCCCTCGCCAACAGCAGCGGAGCCGACAGCCTCGACTGGCTGGGGCCGGGCCTCGCGGACATGCTCACCACGAACCTCGCCCAGTTCGCGGATCTGCGCGTGGTCAGCGCGCAGCGTCTGCTCGATCTGATGCGGCAGGCGGGCCGGCAGGAAACCGACGTGATCCCGGAGGACCAGGCCCTTCGGATCGCCGCGCAATCCGGGGCGCGCACCCTCGTCCGGGGCTCCTTCATGGCGGCCGGCGACGAGGTGCGGCTCAACGTGCAGCTGATCGATCTCGCGGATGGCACCGTCACGGCCGCCGAAACGGCGCACGGGACGGACGTGTTCGCCCTCGTGGACGATGTCTCGGCGCGGCTCTCGAGACGACTGCTCGGAGAGTCGTTCACGCCGACCGAGCTCACGCCGGTAGCGCGGCTCGCGACCTCCAACCTGGACGCCTACCGGGCGTATCAGGAGGGACTGCTGGCCGAGCGTCGTTTCCTCAACGAGCAAGCCAGGGAAGGCTACGCCAGGGCGGTGCAGCTCGATTCGACGTTCGCGATCGCGTGGTTGCGGCTCGGGACGCAGGCGAACACGAGCCAGGAAGCACTCCGTGCGTTCGCCAACGCCGACCGTTTCAAGGAGAACGCGACCGAGCGGGACCGCTACATGATCGAGGCGATGTTCGCGGCGAATCTGCAGGGAGACCTGGCAACTGCTGAGAGACTGCTCCAGGAGCTGATCTCCAGGTATC
This sequence comes from Candidatus Benthicola azotiphorus, assembly GCA_947581745.1. GTDB lineage: Bacteria > Gemmatimonadota > Gemmatimonadetes > Palauibacterales > Palauibacteraceae > Benthicola > Benthicola azotiphorus. The sequence continues at coordinate 10,822 of CANPVW010000291.1, read as the reverse complement.
CGGAGGAGAAGGACGCCCGCTACCAGCTCGGCGTGTTCCTCGACGGCCAGGGGCATACGGACGAGGGCCGCGCCGTTCTCGAGCAGGCGGTCGCGCTGGATCCGTTCTTCACGCCCGCGATCAATCACCTGGCGTACATTGCCGGCCGCACGGGTGATACCGTGGCCGCGGACACTCTCAGCCTCAGGTACCTCGAGCTGGAGAGGGGACAGGCCAACCCGCACGATTCGCGCGGCGAGATCCTCGAGATGATCGGCCGCAACGAGGAAGCGCGAGACGAGTTCCGTGAGGCTCTCCGCCTGGAGCCTAGCTTCCTGCCGGCGTACCAGCACCTCGTGCGTTCGTATCTGCACGACGACGACCCGGAGGGCGCGCGGAGGGCGATCCAGCCGTTCATGGACGTCGCAGATCCGGAGGCGTCGGTCCTGCTGCGACAGCTCGAAGCGGACACCTACGCGGCCGAGGGCAGGTACGTCGACGCGGGCGATGCGTTCCGGCGCGCCGCGGATCGGGCGGCGCAGCTGGGGAGGGCGGACCTTCGGATACCACCCGTGCTCGAGGCGGCGGAGATGGACCTGTTCACCCGGCGCTTCGACCGGGCGGAGGCAGCGTACGGGGAGGCCGACGAGCTCGATCCGCTGAACGGCGGCGTCCTGTTCGGTCTGATCATGGTCATGGGAGTTCAGGGGCGCGACGCGGACATGAGAGCGGTACGGGACACGGCCGCCGTCAGGTTTGGCGAGGCGCCGGCGATCATACGGACCCGTGCCGAGGCCGCCGAACTACTGGCTGATGCGCACATCGCCTGGTTCCGCGACGACCCCCGGGCGGCGGTGGAGCTGTTCGACGAGACCCGGGAGCTGATCGGGACGCCGCGGCCGGTGCCGATCGGCGGCGCGGGTCTCGAAACGATGGCCCTGATCGACGTGGGGCGCGCCTCGGAGGCGCTTGCACTGGCCGAGAACCTGGAACGCCTCGGCAGCGTGGGAAACCGGATGGATCCGTTCCAGATCCAGGCCGCGCTGTACCTCGAGGGCCGGGCCTTCGAGGCACTGGGGCAGCCGGATCAGGCCATCCGCCGCTACGAGCGCCTGCTCGAGCTCGCGGGTCCCGGGCTGACGGATCTCCTGTACCTGGGTGACGCTCCCGAGCGCCTGCGAGCGCTGCGGTCGGGCTCGACCGGAGACCGCCCCGGCAACTGAACGTTCGCCGCGCGTCGAGTGTCTTTGAACCGGGACGACGACCTGGAGTCCGGACCCAGCGCACGGTCCGGAAGGCCGGGACTCCGCATTCCCGTGTGGCTGGGCGAAGCCGCCGAGGACGAGTGACTAGACCACCCCCCAGACCGAGGACCGTGCTGCTGGCAGCCATGCTGCTGGCCGGCGCCACGGTCCGGCCGCCGGATGCCCGGGCTCTCGCGGACGAGCCACAGGAGTCAGCGGCATCTTCGCGCCGGGACACCGTGCAGGCGTGGATCCCTTGTCGGCGTACCGAGCCGGACTGCGTCAGCAAGACCTTGAGTGCAGTGGCCATCGAACCGGGCGAAACGGTGCACCCGGACGGGCAGTTGGAGGAAGAGGTGTGGCGGAGAGCGGTCTTCACCTCCGACTTCACGCAGAGGGAACCGGACGAGGGGGCCCCGGCATCGGAGCTCACGGAGATCGCTTTCGCCTACACCGAAAGCGCCCTGTACGTGGGCGTCCGAATGTACTCGGACGACCCCTCCGGGATTCGGGCGATCCTCTCGCGTCGTGATGAGGGAGGCGATTCGGAACGGATCATCGTCCTGCTGGACAGTTACCAGAACCGGCGAACCCACTACGGTTTCGCGGTGACCGCAGCCGGCACCCGGCTCGACTGGTACTCCGGCAGCGACGATGAGGACTTCGGAGATCGAGACTACAGCTTCAACCCGGTGTGGGAAGCGGCAGCCGTAATCGACTCCATCGGCTGGACCGCCGAGATGGAGATCCCATTCTCGCAGATTCGTTTCAACAAGCGGGTGGACAACGCCTTCGGGCTCAACATCAACCGGTTCATACCGCAGAAGAGCGAAGACGCCTATTGGATCGCGGTTCCGCGCGACGCCTCGGGGTGGACTTCGTGGTTCGGCGACCTGGAAGGTCTCCAGGGCATCAAGACGCGACGGCCCGTCGAGCTGACGCCCTATGCAGCTGGGGCCGCGAGCCTCACGAGCTCCGTTCTGGTGGACCCGAGCGATCCCTTCCGCAGCGAACAGGAGTTCGATGGCCGCGCTGGTGCGGACCTCAAGATGGGAGTCGGTCCGAGTCTCACGCTGGACGCAACGTTCAACCCCGACTTCGGGCAGGTCGAGGCGGACCCGGCGGAAGTCAATCTGTCCGCGTTTCCGACCTTCTTCGATGAGCGACGACCGTTCTTCGTGGAAGGCAAGGAGCTCCTGGAATCGGAGGGGCTGTTCTACTCGCGGCGGATCGGCGCGGCGCCCCGCTACCGACCGGACGCCGACTTCGTGGACCTGCCGCGGAACACGACCATCCTGGCCGCCGGCAAGCTCACAGGGCGTACACCGGGAGGACTCTCCGTCGGCGCCCTCGCCGCGGTCACCTCGGAAGAGAAGGCCGCCATCTACGACGCCGGGACCGACACGTTCGGCAAGGCCCGCGTGGAGCCGTCCACCGGCTGGGCCGTTCTCAGCCTGCAACAGGAGTTCGGAGTCGAAGGATCGACCCTGGGCGGGAGTTTCACGGGTGTCCGGCGGAGCCTCGGGACCTCGGACGATCTCGCGTTGACCATGAACCGCGAGGCTTACGGCGGCCTGGTCGACTGGAACCTGCGGATCCAGGGAGGCACCTACGAGCTGAGGGGCCTCGTCGGCGGAAGCTACATATCCGGTACGGCACAGGCGATCCGCAGAGTGCAGGAATTCAGCGCACACTATTTCCAGCGGCCGGACGCCGACTACGTGACGTACGACACCACCCGCACGTCGCTTTCCGGGTTCGCGGCCGAACTGGAGTTCGAGCGCACGAGCGCCCGGCACTGGCTGTGGGAGGTCGGGGCGAGCACCCAATCCCCGGGTCTCGACATCAACGATGCCGGCCAGCTGCACAAGGCGGATCGGATCGAGGGGTGGGGCAGCATCCGCTACCGCGAGACCGTACCGGGCTCCACGTTCCGCAATTACTCCCTCCGGCTGGAGGGCGGAGGGTCGTGGAACTACGGCTGGGTGCGCCAGCCGAGCGGCGTAGAGCTGAGCGCCGACTTCACTCTGCTGAACTACTGGAGCTTCGGCGCCGAGACCTCGTACTCGCCGCGAGCCCAGAGCGACGTGCTGACGCGCGGCGGACCCTCGATGGGCACGACGAGCTCCTGGGGCGGATCCCTCGACCTCAACTCGGACCGGCGCAAGCTCACGACCTTCCGCGTCGACGGGGAGTACTACCGGGACGAGCTGGGAGGCTGGGTGGCGAGGTTCGACGGCCGGCTCGAGCTCAAGCCCGGGGGCGCCTTCCAGATCAGCGTCAACCCGCAGTACGAGCGGCAGTACGAGTCTCGTCAGTACGTCGGACGTTTCGACGGTGGCAGCGAGGCCACGTACGGCAGCCGATACGTGTTCGCCTTCCTCGACTACAGTGAGCTGTCGGCCCAGTTCCGGGTCAACTACGCCTTCACGCCGGATCTGAGCCTCGAGGCGTACGCGGAGCCGTTCGCCGCCTCGGGAAGCTACTCGCGTTTCGGAGAGCTGAGTGCAGCGGGCAGCGGCGACCTGCGGGTCTACGGCACCGAAGGGACCACGATCAGCGAGAGCACGGGTCCCGCGCCCCACGAGATCACCGTCACCGACGGGGAAGACGTGTTCAGCTTCGAGCTCGAGGACTTCGAGGCCCTGTCTTTCAGGAGCAACCTGGTCCTCCGATGGGAGTGGAGGCGCGGCTCCACGCTGTACCTGGTGTGGCAGATGAACCGCGGGTCGGAGGTGTCGGTCACGAGCCCGAACCCGGTCCACCCGGGCGACGCGTGGCGTAGCCTGGGAGAGCCCGGCCGCAGCTTCCTGGCGATCAAGGCGAGCTACTGGCTCCCGATATGAGCGTGGGCGGAATCCCGCGGCCTGCTTCGTCTGCTGCGGGCTCCCGCAACGTCGGGAGGGCGCGCCGACTGGCGCACCGCTCGACCGTCACCTACCGTAGCGCCATGACACCCTGGGTAGCCCGGCTCCTGTTCGCCAACGTGGCGCTCTTCTTCCTCACGGGAGCCGTCCCTTCCCTGTTCTCGGCCCTCGCACTGGTGCCCGCCTGGGCCGTCAGCCGTCCCTGGACGCTCGTCACGTACATGTTCCTGCACGGCGGTTTCTGGCACATCGCCCTCAACATGCTCGTGCTCTACTTCTTCGGGCCGCGCCTCGAGAGTCGGCTCGGGAGCCGCGTGTTCCTGCAGCTCTACTTCGTCAGCGGCGTGGTGGCCGGGCTGGTATCGGTCGTCGTGCCTTTCGTGCTCCCGGGTTTCTCGATCATGAGCCCCGTGGTCGGGGCCTCCGGGGCGCTGTACGGGTTGCTGCTGGCTTTCGCGCAGTACTGGCCGGATGAGCGGATCCTGATCATCCCGATTCCGATCCCGATCAAGATCCGGACGATGGTGATCCTGGCCACCCTGCTGGCCGTGGGCGGCATCGCGATGGAAATCGCCGGATCATCCCAGCGCATAGCCCACCACGCTCACCTCGGGGGCTTCCTCGGCGCGTGGCTGTTTCTGAAGTGGCGGGAACGGAATTCGCCGGCGGCGCGGTTCAAGAGGAAGGCAGAGGGCGGCGAGCGACGCGGCTGGCTGCAGGACCGGGATGCCGCCCAGCGGTGGGCGGCGATCGACCGGGACTCTCTGCATCCGGTCAACCGGGAGGCCTACGATGAGATCATGGAGAAGCTCCGCACGCAGGGGCTTCCGAGTCTGACCGCCCGGGAACGGGCCTTCCTGGATCGCTTCAGCCCGACCTGAGCCGACCTTCCTTTCGGGACTTCCCTCGACTCGCATTGCGGTCCGTCAGAGCAGCGGACGCCCGCACGTGCTAGTTTTCCATCGGAGGACGGAGCACCCCCTCGCGGCTCTCCTCACTCCTCCGGGAGGCTAGCCCATGACCGCCTCGACCCCTCCCACGCCGACCGAGCGCTCTCTCGTCGGGGGTGATCAGTGATCACCGTGCGGGAGGCGCGCGAATCGGACGTCCAGGGGATCATCGAGATCTACCTCGCCACGTACGGCCCGGACTACGTCTACCCGCAGTATTACGAGGAATTCGAGATCAAGAAGCTCATCTTCTCCGATGAGACGCTGATGCTCGTCGCCGAGGACAGCGAGAACGGACGCATCGTGGGCACCGCGTCGGTCATTCTGGAGGTCGGCGCATACACCGACCTGGTGGGAGAATTCGGGCGTCTCGCGGTGCACCCCGATTACAGGCGCCGCGGCATCGGCACGCTGCTTCTCGAGCAGCGTCTGTCCTCGGTGAAGGATCGGCTGCACGTGGGTGTCATCGAGGCCCGGGTCCTTCACCCCTTCACCCAGGCGATCGCCCTGAAGCAGGGGTTCGCGCCGGTCGGGTTCCTGCCCCTCAAGTACGTGTTCGGCCAGGAGCGGGAGAGCATGGGCTTGCTCGTCCAGCTGTTCGGACGGGGGCGTGAGCTGCGTCGAAACAACCCCCGCATCGTCCCGGAGATCTACCGGCTGGCTGGCACGTCCCTCGAGGCCTGCCGGTTGGCTGTGGACGTGATCGTGGACGAGGAATCGACCCCGTATCCGTTCGGTCACGGCTTTTCGCTCAGCGAGCTGACCACCGAGGGTTACTCACGACTCATGCGGATCGAGCGCGGCCGGGTGCGGAATCGGGAGATCTTCGGCCCGATGCGACTGCAGTACGGGTACTTCAAGCTCATCTCGCATCACTCGAAGTACCTCGTCGCGCGCGAAGGCGGCCACATCGTCGGCGCCGTCGGATTCACCCTCGAGCGGCTGGACCGCGTGGTCCGGGTGTTCGAGCTCATCTCCCTCCGGGACGAGGTGATCCGGTTCCTGCTCTCGAAGCTGGAGGAACGCTGCAGGGAGGAGTGGGACATCTCGTACATGGAACTGGACGTAAGTGCCCACGCCCCGCGGATGCAGCGAACGGCCCTGCAGCTCGGCTTCGTTCCCGTAGCCTATGTGCCCGCTCTCGCCTTCGTGGACGTGGAACGACTCGACCTGGTCAAGTTCGCCAAGCTCCTCGTTCCACTCGAGCTCGGTCCCATGATGCTGATCCCGCCGCTCAGCGACATGGCCGAACTGGTACTCGCCGCCTTCCGACACCGCGAAGTTCTGCCTCGCCTCGGGAAAGCGGTGGACCGCGTGGGCCTGTTCTCGGGACTCGAGGAAGAGCAGCTGACCCGCCTGGCCGCAGCGTGCCAGCATACAGCTTTCGCCGAGGGCACGGAGATCTTCCGCCAGGGCGACCCCTCAGAAGAGATGTACCTGCTGCTCGAAGGCGAGGTCACGATTCACATCGCCGGTCGGGAGGAGCCGATCGGCACGGTCCGTGCGGGGGAATGCCTGGGGGAGATCTCGGTCCTCACGGGAGGTGAGCGCTCCGCCACGGCCCGGGCCGTCACAGCGGTCGAAGCCGGCGTTCTGACCAGAAGGGACCTCATGAGTCTGGTACGCTTGCGGCCCGGGATAGGGGTTGTACTGTACCGGAACCTCGCCCGGGGTCTCGGCGAGAAGCTTCGTCGGGCGGACCTCGGCATGCTGCTGAAATGACTCTGTCTGGAGGGAAGCATGGCGCAGCGTGTGCTCATTCTCGGCGCCGCCGGCCGGGATTTTCATAATTTCAATACCTATTTCAGGGACAACTCCGCCTTCGACGTCGTAGCCTTCACCGCAACGCAGATCCCGGACATCGAGGGACGGACCTATCCGGCGGTCCTGGCGGGGCCGCGATACCCGAACGGGATCCCGATCGAGCCCGAGGACGACTTCGAGCAGCTGGTTCATGATCTGGCCGTCGACGTCGTCGTGTTCGGGTACAGCGACGTGTCGCACGAGCACGTGATGCACCTCGCGTCGCGAGCCGTCGCCGCGGGGGCTGACTACCTGCTGCTCGGCGCGAAGCACACCATGGTGAAGTCGGTCAAGCCCGTGATTGCCGTATGCGCCGCGCGCACCGGCTCAGGGAAGAGCCAGACCAGCCGACGTGTCGCGGAGATCCTCACGGCGCTCGGCAAGAAGGTGGTCGTCATCCGTCATCCCATGCCGTATGGCGACCTGGCCGCGCAGGCGGTGCAGCGCTTCGCGGAGTACGAGGACCTGGAGAAGCACAAGGTCACGATCGAAGAGCGAGAAGAGTACGAGCCGCACATCGAGGCGGGCCGGCTGGTCTATGCGGGCGTGGACTACGAGGCGATTCTGCGGCAGGCGGAGCAGGAGGCCGATGTCGTCATCTGGGACGGAGGCAACAACGATCTCTCGTTCTACGAGGCGGATCTCTACATCACCGTCGTCGACCCGCATCGGCCGGATCACGCCGCCCGATATTATCCGGGCGAGGCCAACGTGCGCATGGCGGACGTCGTGGTGCTGAACAAGATCGACACGGCCAGTCTCGATCAGCTGGACACGGCCCGCGCCGTGACTCACGAACTGAACCCCGACGCCGTGGTGATCGATGCCGCCAGTCCCCTGTTCGTCGAGGGCGGCGAGCAGATCCGAGGCCGAAGAGTCCTCGTCGTGGAGGACGGTCCGACGCTCACGCACGGCGAGATGGCCTACGGAGCCGGGTGGGTGGCGGCGCGGCGCTACGGTGCGGCCGAGATCGTCGATCCGCGTCCGTGGGCCGTCGGATCCATCGGCGATACGTTCGCGAAATACCCGACGACGGGCAGCGTCCTCCCCGCCATGGGGTACGGCGACGAGCAGATCGCGGAGCTGCAGCAGACGATCGCCGACACGCCGGCGGACCTTGTGGTCATCGGCACGCCCATCGACCTCCGTCGGCTCATCGACATCGAGAAGCCGACCGTGCGAGTCCGCTACGAGCTCCAGGAGATCGGCGAGCCGACGCTGGAGGACGTGCTGAGGGACTTCGGAGGCTGACGGAGCGCCGGCCGGCCGGCTTGGAGGTCGGCCCTACCGCACCGCCGGGTCCCGCGCGAGGCACTCGATCTCGAGCAGCGCGCCGAGCGCCAGGCCGTCGGCCCCGAACGCCGATCGGGCGGGCGGCGGCCCGTCCCAGAACGAGGCGTATACCTCGTTCATCGGCCAGTAGTCCTCCATGTCATCCAGAAATACCGTGCACTTTACTACATCGTAAAGCGACGCGCCTGCCGCTTCGAGAACGGTCCTGATGTTCTCCATCGCCTGCCGGGTCTGAGCCTCGATCCCGTCAGGCATCTCGAGCGATCCCGGCAGGTTTCCGACCTGCCCGGAGAGGTAGATCATCCCTCCCGCCTTGATGGCGGGGGAGAATGGGAACCCCTCGGGCTCGCCATCCACGTTCACGACGTTGTCGCCTGTGCGGGCACCTGGCCCTGCCTGAGCGTGGGCCGCGGGAACCGCGCCGGCGGCAAGCGCGAAACCGACGGCGAGGACACGAATGAGGGATCGTAGCATGAGGCCTCCGGAAGCGAGGGTCGTGGGCGCCTGCGACGGTTGGTCATGCGCGACGTTCGCTTTATCATGACCGTTCCGGCAAGGTTGAGGGTACGAACCTCCGTGTGAAGGAAGACGTCATGTTCGAAGCCGTGTCCAGTCCGTACCTCGTACCGTTCGACTCGACGCTCCGAGTGCGGGACTGCCCCACTCTGCCACCCGATTCAGCTCCGTCCGGCAAGGCCGCGAAGAAGGCGTTGAAGGCGGCCATCAACGAGCTGGACGAGCTGCAGCGGATGCTCGCGGCCCAGGACCGGTACTCCGTCCTCCTGGTCTTCCAGGCGATGGACGCGGCCGGCAAGGACGGGACGATCCGGCACGTGATGCGCGGCATCAACCCGGCCGGGGTTCAGGTGTTCTCGTTCAAGCGACCTTCCGCGCTCGAGCTGGATCACGATTTCCTGTGGCGGACCGCGGTACGCCTGCCGGAGCGTGGACGGATCGGGATCTTCAACCGCAGCTACTACGAGGAGGTACTGGTCGTCCGGGTGCACCCGGACATCCTCGAGGCACAGCGGCTCCCCGACCCGATCGATCCGGAGCGCATCTGGGAGGAGCGCTTCGCGTCGATCAGGGACCACGAGAAGCACCTCGCTCGCAACGGAACCGTGATCCTCAAGTTCTGGCTCAACGTGTCGCGCCGGGAGCAGAGGCGCCGCTTCCTCGAACGGATCGACGAGCCGGAGAAGAACTGGAAGTTCGCTGCGGGCGACGTGGATGAAAGCGCCCGCTGGGACGCCTACATGATGGCGTACGAGGAGGCCCTGAACGCCACTTCCAGGCCGTGGGCCCCCTGGTACGCGATCCCGGCGGATTCCAAGCCCTACATGCGCCTGACCGTGTCCGGGATCCTGTGCCGCGCCCTTTCCAGCCTCGCCCTCGCCTACCCGACTGTCGGCGACGCGGCGCGGCGCGAGCTCCTCGAAGCGCGGCGGCATCTGCTCGCCGAGTGATCCGCCGGCCGGCCTCTATCTGAGGTTGGTGCCGAGCAAGGCTTCGAGCCTGGCGAGGCCGAGCTGGTAGTCGAAGCGTCGGCGGATGACGTCGACCTGGGCCTGCAGGAGTGTGATCTGGGCCGACTGCAGGTCGAGGATGGTGGCCAGTCCGAGGCGGTAGCGCTCCTGGGTGACCCTGAGGTCCTCGGCCGCCAGCTCTTCGGTCTGCTGCGCCAGGTCGATCGAGGCCACGGCGGCGTCGATCGTCCCCATGGCCTGGTCCACGTCCTTGCGAAGCTTCAGCTCCGCGGCCCGCTCGGCCGAGCGGGACTGGTCAGCCCGCGCCCGGGCCGTGTACAGCTGGCTCTCCCGGCTGAACCCGTTGAACAGCGGCATCGAGCCCGACAGCGATAGCGACCAGCTCCGGCTTTGCGGCGGATACTCGATGTTCGACCACGCCCAGCCCCCGCCGAACGTCAGCGTCGGCAGGTAGGACGACTTCGCACTCGCCACCGCCGCCTCGTCCGCCGCCGCCTGCGAGCGCGCACTCACCAGCGCCGGCGCCCCGCTGAGCGCCATCGCCAGAATCTCGTTCCCATCGTACGGCAGCGGCTCGGCCGACAGCCCCTCCGTCTCCACCGGCTCCAGCGGCTCGGACATCCCCACCGCCTCCGCCAGCGCGTACCGGCTGTTGCGCGCCGAATTCTCCGCCGTCAACAACGCCACCTTCGCGTTGTTCAGGTCCACCTGCGATCGCAGCACGTCCGATCGCGTCGCCCGCCCCAGCTCCAGCTGCTGCTGCACGAACGACAGCTGGTCCTCCTGACGCTGCACCCGGTCCCGCTCCACCGCCACCAGGTCCCGGTTCGCCACCGCGTTGAAATACGAAATCTTCACCCCTTCGGACGTCGTGAACTCCGCCTCCCGGTAGCGCGCCTCCGACGCCTCCACCCCCAGCCGCGCTCCCTTCAGATCCGTGAACCGCCGAAACCCCCGAAACAGGTCCACGCTCCCCCGAAGCTGCGCACTGTAGCTCGTCGTCGTGATCGCCTGACCCGTCGGGTCCAATCGCCCGCTCGACGCGTCCGAGTACTGGTAGCTCAAACTCAAATTCGGCAAAAACTGCCCCCACGCCGTCAGCTCCTGGTAGCCCGCGATCTCCACCGACGACGCCGACTGCTCCAGCGCCGGATTGTTCCGCTCCGCCAGACTCAGGGCCTCCTCCAACGTCACCTGCC
>CANPVW010000290.1 GCA_947581745.1 Candidatus Benthicola azotiphorus | reverse complement strand
AGGGGAACCGCCAGGAACAGCCCGAGGACGATGATGCACAGCCCGTAGCCGAAGGGCTCGGCCGACGCGCCGATCAGCCCGTTGGCGTAGGCGAGCCCCGCCGCCGAGACGCACGTCTCCGCTCCGAACCAGGTGGCGAACACGGTGAAGGTGGTCAGCCCGGGGCCCAGCGAGCGGCCGGCGACGAGGTAGTCGTCCTCGGTCCGAATCCGCCGCGAGACGTACAGTCCGATCGCGAACTGAACGAAGATGTAGCCGGCGATGCCGAGGGTGAGCGGATTCAGCTGGCGCCTCCATTCCCGGGCCGAAAGCAGGACGCGGCCGGCCAATATGCGTCGCCCCGTTCGCGGGGGGAACGGCTGGCCGTTCGCGGCCGGCACTGGCCGCTGCATTGCCGGAGGCGCATCCTGCGACCATTGCTTCGCGGCCGGGGCCGGAGCCGGCCACCCGATTCAGGACACAGGAGTCCCAGCTTGTCACAGAACACCACCCGAGCCGTCCGCATCGAGCGCCACGGGGCGCCGGAAGTGTTTGTCGAGAGGGATATTCCTCTCCCCGGGCCGGGCCCGGACGAGGTGCACCTCCGGGTGCGCGCCGCCGGAATCAACTTCGCGGACCTGTTCATGCGCGCCGGGCTCTACGACACCGTTCCGCCCCGTCCGTACAGCCCCGGATTCGAGGTCGCCGGGGAGATCGTGGCCGTCGGGGATGGCGTGGAGGACTGGAGGCCGGGAGACCGCGCGGTCGGACTGATCCGGCACGGGGGCTATGCGCACGACATCATCGTCCCGACGCGCAACCTGTTCCACTATCCGGACCGGATGTCTCCCCCCGAGGCGGCCGCGGTGCCGGTCGTCTTCCTGACGGCCTGGGTCTGCCTGTCGGAGTGTGCTCGCGTGCGCTCCGGAGAGACGGTGCTCGTGCTCGGCGCGGCCGGTGGGGTGGGCTCGGCGGCCGTCCAGCTCGCCGTCCGGGACGGACTCCGCGTGATCGGGACGGCCGGAACGCCCGACAAGCGTGCCTTCGTGACCGGTGAGCTGGGCGCGGAAGCATGCTTCGACTCACGCGGAGACTGGGAGCCGGAAGTGGAGCGGCTGCTCGGCGCCCGCGAGCTGGACGTGGCACTCGACGCTACGGGCGGGGCGGCCACCGCGGCCTGCCGGCGGCTGCTCGCGCCGCTCGGGCGCATCGTGTTCTACGGTCTGAGCTCCGCCCTCCCGACCGACCGCAAGAACTGGCCGCGCGCCGCCCTGGCCTGGCTGCGCACGCCACGGATCCATCCGATGGACCTCGTGCAGCCGTGCATCGGCATCTCCGGGGTCCACCTGCTTCACCTGCAGGAGAGAGAGGGACTTCTCCTGCGCGGCCTGGAGAAGATCTATGCCGGCGTGGAGGCCGGCGAGCTGAAGCCGGTCCTCGACTGCACGTTTCCGCTGACCCGGGACGGGGCCGTGGAAGCGCACAGGTACATCCACGCTCGGAAGAACCTCGGGAAAGTCGTCCTGACCAACTGAAGCCCGCGGCGCCTGACTCGGCGCTCGCGGGCTTCGTTTCGCTTCGTTCGCGGCCGGGAACCGGCACGCGGGGAAAGGTCCTACATGTCGTCGGGCACCACGGAGAGCTCCGGGCGGGCCCACGCATCCGTGTGCCTGAACTTCCTCATCATGGCCACCGACTTCTGCATCAGCTGCTTGCCGGCATCTCCGAGCATCTCGTCGACCTTGTCGCTCATCACGTAGTAGTCGCCCGTGCTCTCGGCAGGCGTGATGAGCACCACCATGGGCAGATCCTCGCCTGTGACGGCCTGGTAGGCGGTCCAGCCAGTCTCGATCCCGTTTTCCTTGTAGAGCGCGACCCACTCCTTCATCAAATCGCCGAACTCGTCCTCCATGCCCGCGGTCGGATAGAGGTAGTCCATGTGACGCAGCATCTGGTCGCCCATGCTCTCCTCGAAACCCTCGGGATGGTAGGACTGGTCCGGCATCTCGACGTAGAAATTGGTCTCGCGGTACTCGACCATCGGATCGGACTTGGCGGACATTGCCTCCCACTTGTCCCAGCCGATCTTCTCGATCATGCCCATCCACTGCTGGTTCAGTTTCATGAAGTCTTCCATGCCCGTCATCGGCACGGCGTACATGTAGCCGGTCTCGGAACCCGAGAGGGTGTAGAAGACCATGTCGGCGGGCGCGTTAGCCTTGATGACCGAGTTGAACTCGGCGCTGGCCGCCTCGAACGCCGCCGAGTTGGCCGGCGAGACATGCTCGGAGAACACCACCCACCAGGTGGGACCTGCTTCCTCGTCCTGCGCGGCGGCACTCGCCGGCCACAACATCAGTACGGTGAGCGACGCCAGGATCCATCGCTTCATGCGGACCTCCTCTTGTTCAGCCTCGGAGTTGGCGGCGCGATCGGCGCCGCCCGGGTCGGGACGTCCTCAACATACGCGCGATGTCCCGGCTCGTCACCTCAGGCCGGGTCCATTCCGTGACGGAGTGATCAGAAGGGTCCCGAGGTGCCGACCTCCAGCAGCTCGTCCTCACACAACTCGTAGAACGGGCAGGCAGGACATCTGCGGGTGTCCTCGCGCAGCGGAAACCGATCGCGCGGGAGGGCCTCGTTTCGAACCGGGTCGGTCAGGTAGGTGCGCATGGCGTCGACGCTGTCGGCGATCCGCTGGCGCTCTTCTGCGCACTCCCGGTCCGAGATCGGCAGGCTGGTGCCCTCCCCCGAGCCGAGGTACTCGAGCCGTCCGATCGCCGGCCCGCCGGGAAGGTCGCCGCGCTCCCGGAGATACACGGCATAGGTCCGGAGCTGCGGCGCGTGCGATTCGTGGCGGGCTCCCGTCTTCCAGTCGACGATGCGCCAGGCGTCGCCGAGCCGGTAGAGCAGGTCGGGCTGGGCATACAGCTTCACCCCGTCCAGCTCGATGAAGTCCAGCCGATCCACCTCCTTCACCTCGACCATCGGGGCCTCGACGGCCTCCCTGAAGCTCTCCGATGACATGAGGTGACGCAGGCAGGTGTAGAGCTTGTCCCGGATGGTCTCGATCAAGTCCCGCGGGGGCCCCGACCCGCGGTAGAATTCCATCAGCATGGTCAGCGAGCCGGGGCGGCGCTCCCACTCCTCCCGCTGCTGCGACATCAGCCAGGCCCGGTTCAGCCTCGCGCGGCCTTCCTGGATGAGGTCCGCTGCCGCCGGCACGGCGCCCCCGCCGCGCACCCGGAGGATCGACTCCGACGCGAGCTCGTGCACGATCGTGCCGAGCACCATGTGGAGATTCGTGATCTTCTTGAGCATCCAGGCCCGTCGGGATTCCGCCGGGGCATCATCCAGCCACCCGTTATGCGAACCGTAGTAGTGCCAGTAGTACTTGCGGGGGCACTCACGGAACGTGGAGCGCCGGCTCTGGGACCAGGAGAAGTCGGGGTGCGGGCGGATCTCGAATGCCATGCGCGCAACTTCGCCCACCCCTGTGACAGCGACAAGCGCCTCACGGGGATGGGCGCGGCGCGGCGGTCAGGCTACCGGGACCTGGTCTTGCGCGGACTCGCCGGGGAGGTCGTCTTCGATCGGCTCGGGGACCGCACCGATCCAGGCGCCGCCTTAGCGGGGCCGACGCGCCGGGGCGACGGAGAGCCGACAGGGCTCGTGCGCCGGACCGCTTCAGGAGGCTTGGACCGAGTCGGCTTGCGGGCCGTGCCCCCTGCGCTCGGGCGCTCAAGACCTCGGGGGGCGCTCGGAGCGACCCGCACCGGGCGCGTCGTGCGCACCGGATCGATCGAGGCGCGCTGGTCGACCGCTCGCTGCGCCTTCTCGCGCGTCGTCGGCTGGCGCGGCGTGATGACGCGCGGTCCCGTATCCCTCGGCGCGATGTCCCGGGGCTTCGGGTCCCTGGCCTTGATCTCGCGCGGCGCGACGTCGCGCGGTGTCATTTCGCGCGGCGTGGACGCCAGCTCCACCGCGCGCGTCGTGCGCACCGGATCGATCGAGGCGCGCTGGTCGACCGCTCGCTGCGCCTTCTCGCGCGTCGTCGGCTGGCGCGGCGTGATGACGCGCGGTC
>CANPVW010000289.1 GCA_947581745.1 Candidatus Benthicola azotiphorus | reverse complement strand
TCCCGGTGCTCGCGTATACCAACGTCGATGCCGTGGAGCTGTACCTCAACGACCGGTTCATCGGAGAGAAACGGCTCGAGTTCCCGCGCCAGGGCACGTCCGAGAGCTGGAACCACTACGACAGCCCGCCCGTGTTCGCCAACACGGCCGACCTGCACCTGGCGTGGGACGTCCCCTACGAGCCCGGTGTGCTGCGCGCCGTCGGCAAGCGGGGCGACGAGGTCGTCGTGACGACCGAGGTGCGGACGGCCGGCCCGGCGGCGGCGCTGCGCCTGAGCGTGGACCGGGAAGAGATCGGGTCGGGGATCCGCGACGTGGCGCACGTCGAGGTCCAGGTGGTGGACGCGGCGGGCATCGTCGTGCCGTCCGCCGACCAGCTCGTGACGTTCACGGTCGAGGGACCGGCCCGTCTGCTGGCCGTCGGGAACGGCAACCCGACCGACCACAGCTCGTACCAGATCCCCGAGCGGCACGCGTTCCACGGGCTGGCGCTCGCGATGATCCAGAGCACGGACGAGACGGGAACCGTGCGGGTGACGGCTCGGGCCGAAGGGCTCGAGCCGGCGACGGTGGAGTTCGCGATCGTGCCGGGGGAGGCGCCGCCGCGGCTGGAGTGATCCGGCAGTCGACGGTCGTCGGGTCGGAAAGCGGAGCTAGCGGCCCCTCAGCTCGTCGAAGAAGCTCGTCACGAGCACCATCTGCCTGTTCTCGCCGCTCGCGCTGACGAAGACGAATCGCTCGTCGTCGGGAAGTACATCGTAAGCGGCGTGTGAAACGGATGACGCGGTGAGGCTCGCGTCGAAGAGGTTCCGGTGGCCGAGCACGGCGAACGCCGGCGCCAACCGCACATCGGCGGCCGTGAGACTATCGCCGGTCCTGTAGAAGAGCTCCCGTCCATTGTGCGCCCAGACCGGCTCAAGGCCGCCATCGCTCGAGATCTGCCGCCGACCTCCGTCTCCGACGATCGGACGCACGTACACCTCAGCCCTCCCCGACTCATTCGACACGTAAGCGATCCAGCGGGAGTCCGGCGAGACGGCCGGAGCCTGCTCGGTGAATCGCGTCGCAGCCACGCGTCGGGGTTCAGCCGATCCGGCAGCGACCGAGAAGATGTCCGCACCCTGACCTCGGGCCACGTCCCCCTCGCGGTATACGATGCCGGACTTATCCGGCAGTTCGACGATCTCGACCTGCGATCCGGCCCCGTTCAGAACTCGCTCCGGGCTGCCGGCGCCGTCGGATTGCACCCTGAAAAACGACCAGTTTCCTCCTGGAGCACCCGTCTCGGCTCGCGCGAACAGGACGAATCGACCGTCGGCGCTCCACGCCGGGTAGATGTTGTCGCCGTCGAACGTCAGCCGGGTGAAGACTCCGTCCGCGAGGCCGTAGGTCCAGATGTCGATGCCGTCGACACTCGAGATCTGGAGGGCGAGCCGCCGCCCATCCGGCGAAACTCGCGGAAATTCAACGCTCGAGGCGTGGTCCACGACCAGCTCTTCGCTTCCCGCTCGATCCCTCAGTACCAGGCGCCGCGAGCCGGTGCGCGCCACGTACAGCAACGCCCCGGCAGACGACACGCGGAAATCGTCGGTCAGATCCTCGGCCGCCGGCATCGGCGCTCCCACGACCGCCAGTCGGTCGGGGTCGAACGGCACCGCGAGAAGGGCCCCGTCGCTGCGCCGGTAGAGCAGATGACCGCTGCTCGCATACTGGGCCTCGACGCCACGGAAGAGGATCTTCACCTCTCCCGTCTCCAGGTCCAGCGTAGCGATCTCGCTGCGGAGTTGCGGCCACCGGTAGATCGTGAATACGACACCGTTGCCACCGGGAAGGGCGGACGGATAGCGGTGCTGGTACTCCAACTGAGTATTCGGGGTGGTCAGCGCCTCGGTCGCGCCACCGCTGGCCAGAACCCGTGCGATCCCTCCGTCGGGGTTCGTGAAATAGATGAAGCCGTCGTCAGACCAATCCACCCCCGGCCAACCGGCATCGGCGATGTCGATCGCGGGTCCGCCTTCAATCCCAATAGAGCGGAGCGCGTCATCGTAATAGGCCACGGCCCGTCCGTCGGGCGAGAAGCTGGGGCTTCGTGGATTGCCTTCCATCAGAAGACTTCTGGCCCCGAGCTCGCCCATCCGCTTCAGCATCAGGTTTCCCTCGTCGCCTCGATACACGATCAGCCGACCGTCGTCCGATACGTCGAAGTTGGTGCCTGCCGCGGGTCCGGGGGTCAGGCCGGACAGTGTGATCTGGATCCGCGTCGTCGGCACCGCCGGGGGAGACCGGAGCTGAGCCCAGACCGCCCAGGCCACGGCAAAGGTGGCGAGCGCCCATGGCAGCCATCGAGACGGAAGGAACCCTCGCGCGGTGGTCGAGGGAGAGGCAAACGGTATCGTGGTGTCCAGCTCCGCAACGAACTGCTCGACCGACCTGAAACGGTCTGCGGGCAGTTTCTGCAGCGCTCTGTGTACGGCCGTCTCCACCCGGACCGGTACGGTCGGTCGACGCAGCGTCAGTTTTTCGGGCTCTTCGGTGAGGACACGCGAGGCCACTACCTGCGCGTTGGATCCCGTGAAGGGTGGCTCGCCCGCCAGCATCTCGTACAACACGCAGGCCAGCGCGTAGATATCCGACCGTCCGTCGACTTCCGTTGCCCCCCCGGCTTGCTCCGGACTCATGTAGCTCGGCGTTCCGTGAGCGATTCCCGTCTTCGTCAGCCGGTCGCCATCGGCCGCCGTAACGACCCGCGCGATACCGAAGTCCGCCACGACGGCGTGGCCTGCCTCGAACAGGATGTTGGCCGGCTTCAGATCCCTGTGGACGATACCCACCCGGTGAGCGTGCGCGATGGCGTCAGCGACCTGCCGGGTGATCTGCAGGGCCTCGTCGAGCGGTAGCTGTCCTTCGCGGTCGAGGCGCTGGCGCAGCGACTCGCCGTCGACGAACGGCATCGTGTAGTAAAGGAGCCCGTCTGCAGTTCCGGAGTCATGCAGCGGGAGGATGTTGGGGTGAGCCAGCCCGGCGATTGTATCGATCTCGCGCAGAAAACGCTCGGTGCCGACGACGGCGGCGAGCTCCGGGTGCAGCACCTTGATCGCGACCTTCCGTCGGTGCCTCAGATCCTCCGCGAGAAACACCACGGCCATTCCGCCGCTTCCAAGCTCTCGCCCGATGGCGTAGCGGCCGGTCAGCGCCTTTTCCAGGCGATTAGCGACATCGCTCATCTTGCACTCACCCGGGGGGAATGAATCAACCTAGAGGTCGGCTGAGGATCAGGCCAGAAGGGTCCCGGGACCTCGAGGCCGCGCGATCGCTTCTCCGCAAGCCGGGCAGATTCGCCAGCTCCCCTTGACGGAAAGACGGTTCCTTCGGATGCTGGTGGTCCGAGACTGCGACACCATCACACCCGCACCACACCCGGGAGGCTTCATGCGATTCGTTCTGGCCGCCGTACTCGTGTGCCTGTTCACCATTCCGTCCCGCGCCGGGGCCCAGGAGGCCCAGAAGTGGGAGGGCGCAGACTGGTACAGGATCGTTCAGGTCGACTACTACAACGGGAAGGCGGACGACGCCCGCCGCATCATCGAAGAGCATTACATGCCGGCCGGCGAGGCCGCTGGAACGCCGACCCCCGTGATGCTGCTGTGGAATGAGACCGGAGAGTGGGACCTCACCATCATCTGGCACATGAAGGATGGACCGTCCAGCATGGAGTGGCGTCGCTCCCCGGACAGCGTGACGTGGTGGCAGGCGTTCGTCGAGCGTGAGGGCGGCGAGGAGGCCGCCGAGAAGATCCAGGAGGAGTACTCGAGTCTGGTAGCACGGAGCACCAGCGAGATCGCTCGATCCATGTGACTGTCCGAGCGCGGCGAAAGGACCGGTCGCTGTCCCGCGGCCGGTCCCGCCCGCTCAGCCTTCTCCGCCGGAACGCCGCTCCCTGAACACGAAGGCGACCACCACCGAGCCCACCACGGCGGCTCCGCCCACGACCGCCACGAACCACGGCGCCAGGGCACCCTTCGCGCCCATGAGCAGGAAGCTCGAGCCCACGGCGGCCCAGATCATCGCGATCGTCGTGAGCCGGGCCCGCAGAGGCATCGCCCGCTCTCCATCCAGGTACTTCAGATACGGCCGGAAGATGCGGCTGCGAACGAGCTTGGACTCGAGCCACGGACAGCTGCGGGTGAAGAAGTACGAGGCCAGGATCAGGAAGACCGTGGTCGGCAAGCCGGGCACGAAGACCCCGATGAATCCGAGCCCCACGGACAGCAGTCCGAGCAGCAGGAAGAGCCACCGGCGGACCGATCGGCCCGGCAGGACGGACGCGCCCGGCTGTGGCACGAGGCGGGCGTCTCGCTGGCTGTCAGTGTCGATCTCGTCCACGCTCATCCCTGGATCCGCGTTCCTCATTCGCCGTGTTCATTTTCGAGTCGCGGGTCCACGAACGCCGCCCGCGTTCCGCCGGGGGGTGAGAATAGTCGGCCGGAGACTCAGGCGCACGCCTGAGGTCGCACGGGAGCAGTGGCGCGCCCTGCCGCGGATCGCTCCCCGATGACGAAGTGCCCGGCCCAACAGGCCGGGCACTTCGGTTGGAAAGAGCCTGCGCCGATCCCTGGCGGACTCGGCCGTCAGTTGGCGGGAGGCATGACCCCGCTGGGGCCGAAGTTCCAGATGTCGCGGTAGATCTTCCATCCGTCGGCGGTCTTCTTGAGGGCGTTCATCCAGCGCCCGCTGAACTCGACCGCGTTCCCGTCCTCATCGGTTCCGGAGAGCTTGAACGTGCCCCACTGAGAACCGGTGTTCCCGTCAACCAGTCCGCCAACCCCCTTCAGCTCGATGGTGATGCCGGCGTAGTTCGCGAGGTCCGCAGCGATCGCTTCCCGGCCCCTCTGCAACTCGCCCTCGGGCGGAATGCGCACCGCATCTTCCGCGTAGAGAGAGGCGACGGCAGCGGCATCCCCCGCGTTGAACGCGGCAGCCCACTGGGGAAGGATGTCCTTGAACGGCTCCGGCACCTGAGCCTGGGCGGGCTGGAACCACGTTCCGACGAGCAACAGGGAGAGTAGAGCGGGAAACGTCCTGCGCATCACGAGCCTCCTGGAAAACAGTGGTCGGGTCCTTCGGATCACCGCCAGAGAAACCAAGGCGCCCGGGATAGTCAACCATCGATCAGCCGGCCGCGGCGGCCGCTCCATCGCTCGCCCGGCACACGTACACGGTCGCCTCCAGTCCACTGACCGCCGGATATCGTTCCGCCACCGCAGCTTGGATCGGACCGACCAGCGGCTCCGGAACCAGAGCCACCACGCAGCCGCCGAAGCCGCCGCCCGTCATCCGCACGCCGCCTTCGGCGCCGATCACCTCGCCGACGATCTCGACCAGGCGGTCCACGGACGGAACCGTGATCTCGAAGTCGTCCCGCATGGAGAAGTGGGAGGCGGCCATCAGCTCGCCCATCCGGGTGAGATCGCCCTCCGCGAGAGCCCGGGCCGCATCCAGGGTGCGCCGGTTCTCGCTGATGACGTGCCGCGCTCGCCTCATGGTGACGTCATCGAGGCCGGCACGCCCCCGCTCGAATTCCGCCGTGTCGATGTCCCGCAGGGCATCGACCCCGAAGTGGGCTGCGGCCGCTTCGCACTGGGCCCGACGCGTGTTGTACTCGCTGTCCACGAGGCCGCGTTGCACGTTGGAGTTGATGATCACGATGCTGGTGCCGTCCGGGATTCGAACCGGACGCGCCTCGAGGCTGCGGCAGTCGATCAGCAGGGCGTGGTCGCGCTTGCCGAGGACGGAGATCAGCTGGTCCATGATGCCGCAGTTGATACCGACGAACTCATTTTCCGCCTGCTGGCCGACCAGGGCCAGGGTCGTGCCATCGATCGCCAGGTCGTTGAGCCGGTTGAACAGTGTGCCGGTCACCACCTCCAGCGCCGCCGAGGAGGACAGGCCCGCCCCGAGCGGCACGTTCCCCGCCACCGCCATGTCGACCCCCCGGAGCGCGTGACCGCGACCGAGCAGGGCGACGGCCACGCCGCGCACGTAGTTGCTCCACGGCGCGCGGGCGTCCGGCAGGATGGGCTCGTCCAGGTCGAAGCTGGATTCCTGGCCGCCGAAGTTCGCGGCCACCATGCGAACGAGCCTGTCGGCGCGCGGCCGGGCCGCGATCACGATCCGGCAGTCGATCGCGCAGGGCAGAACGAAGCCGTCGTTGTAGTCGGTGTGCTCGCCGATCAGGTTCACGCGGCCCGGCGCCTGGAAGGTGGCCTCCGCATCGCGTCCGAACCGATCCCTGAACGACCGGAGGGCCTCCTGTTTCGGATCGCGCTCTCTGCTCTTCATCCGCGGGCTGCCTGGAGATCTGAAGGAACGCTCGCGCACCGCCTGCCCGATCACCAACTTGGTGGCCTGCGCGAGGTCTGAAACTGTCGCGGCAAGCCGCGAGGTACAAGGACGCAACCGGAGGGTCCGTCATGCTCCAGCGGGTTCAGTCGATGAAGTTTCCCGTCGTGGCCGTGCTGCTGCTCACGGGTTGCACCGGCGAGGCGCCCGAGCCCACCTCCGCAGCCGACGGGGCGACCTCCGCGCTCGAGGCGCCGGAGTGGGCCGGAGACGCGATCTGGTACCAGATCTTCGTCGAGCGCTTCCGCAACGGCGACCCGTCGAACGACCCGACGCTCCACGACATCGAGGGTGCGTGGCCGCCCCTCGCGCCCGCAGGCTGGGCGCCCACACCGTGGACCTCCGACTGGTACCGGCAGGAGCCGTGGGCCGAGGACACCGGCCAGCCTTTCTACACCACGGTTCAGCTCCGCAGGTACGGCGGCGACCTGCAGGGCGTGATCGACGAGCTGGACTACCTGCAGGAGCTCGGCGTGACGGC
>CANPVW010000288.1 GCA_947581745.1 Candidatus Benthicola azotiphorus | reverse complement strand
GGCAGGGTGCCCGCCCAGACCCGGTCCAGCGCCTCGACGACCGTCGACGCGACGCCGTGCACGGAAAGCGAAGCCGCGAGCTCCATTCCGACGAAGCCCGCCCCGACCAGGACGGCCTTCGATCCGACTTTCGCGGCCTCCCTGATCGCCTCCGAATCCTCGACGGTCCTCAGGGTGAACACGCCCGGCAGGTCACATCCGGGGACCTCCAGCCGACGCGCCCGCCCGCCCGTCGCGAGCAGAATCCGCGAGCCGCCGAACACGTTGCCCCTGGCCGTAGTGACGGTCATGGCGGCCGGATCCAGCTCGAGAACCTTCTGCCTCGTCAGCAGCTCCACCCCTTCCTGCTCCTCGAACCAGCCCTCCGGCTTCACGTGCAGCAGGGTGCGCGGGAGATCGGGGTACTGCAGGTACTCCTTCGACAGCGGAGGGCGCTGGTAGGGCGGTTCCGACTCTTCCGTAACGAGGGCGACCTTCGAAGCCGGCGCCACCTGCAGGATTCCATCCATCGCGGACGAGGCCGCCAGCCCACCCCCGATGATCAGGAAGTCGAATTCCCTCTTCCCGGGCACGTCAGCTCCAGGCCCGGTCCACGAGTTCGATCGGATGCACCACGGGCGTTCGATCCCCGGACCACAACAGCCCCGCGCCGATGTACATGATGCACCCCGGGTTGCCGGTGGCGATCCAGTCGTAGGCGCCCTGCTGGGCCTCCGCCAGCTTCGGTGCCCTGACCGCGATCGCGAGGTCCGGGTGCGCGAGGCTGTAGAGTCCCGCCCCACCGCAGCATCGGTCCGCCGAAGGCAGCTCCTCGACTTCGAGGCCCCGAACCGAGCGCAGGATCTCCAGCGGCTCCGACTGGATCCTCTGGCCGTGATGAAGGTGACACGGCGCGTCGTAGCCGACCCGTCCCTGGAGAGTCGTCGCTCCTCCCGGAAACCGCGCGGAGTCACCGGATGTCTTCATTGCCGTCGCGAGAATCTCCGTGACATCCCTCACCCGAGAGGCGATGGCCTCGGCGCGTTCCTTCCACTCGGGTTCGTCGGCGAGCCAGGCCGGATAGTCCTTCAGGCCGGCGCCACAACCCGCCGAGTCGGTGACGATCCAGTCGCAGTCGGCTCGCTCGAACGCCTCGATGTTCGCGCGAGCCATCGCCCGGGCCTGCACCAGGAGTCCGGCATGCGCGTGCAGGGCGCCACAGCAGGCCTGTCCGGGCGCTCGGATCTCACGGTAGCCGGCCATGGCCAGCGTCCGGCGGGCAGCCGTGTGCACGTGCCCGAACAGGCCGTCCATCACGCAGCCCTCGAGGAGGACGTAGCTTTCGCCGTCTCCCGACTCCGGGTCGGTCGTATCCGCACCCGGTTCGGCGGGCGGCCGCTCGAGAGCGGGCGTCGGCCTGGTCGCCGCGAGGAGCCGCAGCATGCGTCCAACGGTGCCGGGAAGCCGCCTCCCCAGCCCGGCTGCGAGTCCGGACGCCCTGATGAATCGGGCCACGGCGTAGGTGATTCTCGCCGGCCGCGGGTCCGTCAGCGCCGCCAGGAGCCACCTCTCCCGGCGTCGGGCCTCCGGCCTGGGGGGAATTCGGGCCCGCGCCTGTTCCAGCAGATGACCGTACTCGACACCGGCGGGACATACCGACTCGCACGCCCGGCAACCGAGGCAACGGCCGATGTGCACCGCGAAGGCCCCTTGCGGATCCACGCGTCCATCGGCCTCCGCGCGCATCAGGTACAGCCGTCCGCGCGGCGAGTCGTTCTCTTCGCGCAGGATGTCCCACGTCGGGCAGACGGGGACGCAGAAGCCGCAATGCACGCACGCGGCGAGGAGCTCGCCGGAGATCTCCGGCCCGGGCGAGTCCGCCTCCGGAGGTGAGTCGATGACCGCGCCGTCAGCCACGGCTACTCCGCGGGCGGGGGCGGAGCGGGATCCGAGGACGAGTGGTCGTGAATGATCTTCCACCCGGCGCTCGTGTGACGGAGGACGAGTGTGAACGGCCCCGAACCGGTCACCTCTCCGTACCGGTAGAGAATCCACCGTGCCGTGGCTATCGCGTCTACCGCCGCGAGCCTCCGCACTCGCAGGTCCTCGAACCGCAGGCTGTCACGTGATGCCCCGGGCTCGAACAAGGGGGCGTAGCGGGCGCGAATCGCGTCGAATCCGGTCAGGAGTCCGCCAGCCCCGATGTAGGTCGTGTTGGCGGACTCCATGTAGTCATCGATGAAGCCCTCGAGCTCGCCGCTGTTCCACGCCGCCGCGGACTCGGTGAGCATCGCGTCGACGGTCCCCTGGACGTCCGAATCACCCTCTGCCTCGACCTCGAAGCTGCACGCTGACACGAGGACCGCTGCCAGGAGCATGGGCAGGGTCGATGCGCGCAGGAGCGATCGGTCGCTCATCCTGCCCGCGCAGTTCGCGAGAGGTTCGATCATGACCGGCTCCCCAGGTGCCGATTGAAATGATCCGTGGATCGGCTCACCGCCTCATCCAGCTTCGGGTTCGGGCCCGGAAACGGGTGTGAAGCCTCCATCGTGTGGCCTGCGCCATCGATGATCGCCAGCCCGGATCCGCCAGCCGCGCCGTGCAGGGCGTAGGCCTCGGCGACTGGCACGGCATCATCCTCCGTCCCGTGAACGATCAACAGCTTCGGACCGAGTCGGCGGGCCGCCGCTTCCATGTCCAGCGCGTCCCGGTTCGCCGCCAGGTCATCGAGCACGTCCCGATAGAGCGGCAGGCGCTGACCGGTGCGCGAGTTCAGGACTTCCATCACGCCGGTATCGCGCAGGGAGTCGGTGAACAAGGCCTCGTACCGGAACACGGATCCGATGCCGGCCCACGTCACGACGGCCTGCACCGCCGGGTCGCGCGCTCCCGCCAGGATCACCGCCGCGGCGCCCCGACTGTGCCCGATCAGCCCCACCGCGTCTGGCGGATCGAGGCGGACGCTCCCCAGGCGTCCCTCACGCAATCCCTCCAGAATCGCCTCGAGGTCGGCGACCTCTCGAGAGAAGGTGTTGTGACCGAATCCGTCGAGGTCCGTAAAGCTCTCGAGGTCGGGACCGATTCCCGATCCCGAGAAGTTGAATGAAGCAACGGCCGCGCCGGTCGCAATCGCGAGACGTTCGGCCAGGTAGGGGAAGAACCCCCAGTCCTTGAATCCCTTGAATCCGTGGCACACGACGATCGCGCATTCGCAGGTCGCGTCCGACGGATCGGCCGGAGAATCGCCGGCGACCGATCGCACGTCGCCGCGAAGCAGCCCGCCCCGAGGCCCCGGCATCTCGAACGGACTCCGCGTGACCCGAGGTCGCGCAGTCCCTTCAGGCGACATGGTCGGCGACGTTGATACCGTAGCGGCCCGGATCCGTGGATCGCGCTATGCTGCGCCGATAGCCGCCGGTCTCCGGATCGCGCTCGGTAAGATCCCGTATCGGACCTTCCCCCACCCGCTCACCGTCGGGGCTCGCGATGATCCGGACGAGCGGACGGTTGAGTGCCTTGGGGTTCGGATTCGGGGCGACCACGACGCCCATCTCGCCGGTGTCCAGAATGACGAGGGTGGCGACCGGGAAAATGCCCATCATGTTGACGAAGGCGCGAATCAGGACCTTGTCGTACGCCCCGCTCTCCGCCTCCCGCAGCTGACGGATGGCCTCATCGGGCGAGCAGGGCAGGAACTGCTTACTGTAGTTGGAAATAGCCGCGTCGTACGCTTCCGTGAGCGCTATGATGCGGGCGAACAATCCCTGTCGCCGCCGGCGAATGACCCTGGGGTACCCCGACAGATCGGGCTTCATGTGGTGCTCGTAGACCGCCAGCATGGCGCGGTACGGGAGGTCCTCGAACCCCTCCACGTTGAACAGCATCAGGAGGCCGAAATCCGGGTGCTGGCTCACCAGCCTCCATTCCTCGTCGTTCAGCCATCCCATCTTGTTGAGCACGGCCTGCGGGATCAGGACCTTGCCGATGTCGTGGAACAGGGCGGCGAATCCCAGTTCGAAGAGCTGCTCGCGATTGAACCCGAGATAGTCGCCGAGCGCGACTGACAGAATCGCCACGTTGACGGAGTGGACGTAAGAGTGATCGTCGAAGTCCCGCAGCGTGAGCATTCCGAGCATCGTGGCCGGATCCTGCAGCACCTGGTCGACGACGGCCAGCACCGCTCGTTCGGCCCGGCGCGCGCCGATCGCCTTCCCGAGGACCAGTCCCTCCATCATGTCGCGAGCGACCTTGACCGATCTCGCGTACGTCCTGCGCGCGGCGTCCAGGGACTGCTCGCCCTCGCTGCCCTGGAACATCGGGGAGGGCGGTCCGACACTGATGTGCGTGACACCCCGGCTCGCCAGATCCGCCTGCAGGGCTTCCAGGGGAGGCTGTCCCGGGGCGGGATCCGTGGCGATGGCCGAGAGGAACGCATGCCAGTCCTCCGAGCCGGTCTTCGGATCCGCCTCCATGCGACCGACCCCGTGGCCGCGGAACACCTCCCTGAAGGCAGCGAGAGCCGCGTAGTCGTGCAGATCGAGTCGCACCTGCAGGTCGTTGACGAACATGTAATTGCCCGCCACCCAGACGCTCAGCCCCCCTTCGTGCTCGAGGATCCTCTCGGCCTGCTCCCCGACCTCTCTGAGGCTTCTCTTCACGACCTCGTTCTCGGCGGGATAGAGCTGCATCGCGCGCACCGCTCCGTACATCGCGGCCAGCACGCCCGTGCCGAGCGGTGGAGCGCCGGTCATCGCTTTCCTCCCTGCTCGTCGTCGAGGTCGGCGAGCATGCCCATCTCGATCGGGTCCTCGACGACCTCCGCCGGCTCGTCAGTATCCATCGTGGTGGCCAGGCGCTCGCGCTCGTCCGAGTCCGAGTCGAGAGCGCGGAGGGCGACGCGAACCGCGCTCTTCACGGGGGCCGCCCGGTCCGAAGCGGCCTTCTCGAGCGCAGCCCGAGCGGATTCCGATCCTACGAGTCCGAGTGCGCGAGCGGCGCAGGCCCGAACGGTCGGCGCTCTCCGTCCCCCCCACCACTTGCGACCGTTGAGCAGCTTCGCCAGGACCGGCACGGCGGCGTCTTCCGCCAGGGTCGCGTAAGCCCGCATGAAGGCCATTTGCTCACCCGCGTCCCGGTCGGGAAGGCCCGTCGCGATCATCCCTCGGAGCAACTCGCCCGCGCCTTCGGGACGAACGGCGGCGATGGCGTTGACGGCGGCCATCCGGATGTCCTTGCCCGGATCCGAGAGGGCCGTCGAGAGAGCCTGTGCGCCGACAGCGGACCCCAGGATGGCCAGCGCTTCGATGGCCGCCTGCCGGGTGACGTCCTCGGGTCGCTTCGAGAGCTCGATCAGGTCTGATTCGGCCTCTCGAAGTCCGAGACGGCCCACGATCCTGGCGGCCTCCGCCGCGAGCATCGGATCTTCGGCGGTCAGCAGGTCCACGACGTATCCCGGATTAGCGCCGACGAGCCGATCCAGAGCCTCTGCGAGGCGATCCCGGGTGTGCCGATTGGGCACGGCGGGAATCGCTCTGACGAGAGTCGGAATGGCCTCGGCCTGCAGAGCGCCGATCAGCGCGGCCATCTCATCCGCGCCCGGGGAAGCGCCTTCGGCGTCCGCCGCGCTCACCATCTCGGCCATCGCTTCGCTCATGTCGCGGAGCAGCGACGTGACCAGATCCTGGGTCTCGTCCTCGCCCGTCTTGTTGGCGAGCAGCTGAAGCTCGTTGACGATCATGGCGACGTTGCTGAAGTCCCGCTCCGCGAGCAGACGTGGCAGCATCTCCCGTAGAATGTCCACGACCTGGCGACGTCGCTCCTGGTCTCGCATCTCGAACTGGTCGAGGAGCGCCAGGGTTACATCATGCACGATGGGCCGCGCCCACTCGGCTTCCATCTCACGCTTCAGGTAGAGCAGGTCCGGCTCCCGGAGGGCAATGTCCGCAAACTCCGCGATGTCGTCTTCCATGACTTCGCCCGAGGCGAGCACGTCCTCGATTTCGGTCATGTCCTCGAGGGACTCGCCCGCACCGGCGTTCCGGTCCGGTTTCGGAACCTCACCCGCCTCGTCTTCGGAGACGTCCACGTAGTCCATCCGGACGGCCTTGAAGTCCCGATGCCACAACGTGGCCAGGAGGTCGTCGTCGTGCGCCGGCCGGGCCCGGGCAAGCAATCCGATGAACTCCTCCAGTTCGCCCTCTTCGACACCCGGCAGAAGCGCCAGTTGGCGGATGCCATCCTTGAAGAAGCGAAAGGCGAAGTTGTCGGGACCCAGGTCCTTCGCGTACACCTGGCGCTCCCTCCACAGCAGGCGTCCTTCGTCCACCGTCAGGGAGAGGTGAGGCATCGCATCCCACACCGTTGCCAGCTTCTCGCACAGCTCGCCGTGGAATCTCTCGATCAGGGGATTGCCCGCGACGTAGGTCTGGCGTGCGCGCGCCGCCTTGAGGAGTGAGTTGACGGTCTCCTCCACGAGGCCTGCGAGCTCATCGTCCGTCGCGGCTGCGGAGTCGCCGGATGTGGCCGTGTCGGGAGTCGAGTCGGTCAAGATTCCTCCGTACCCGGTTCGGTCCGTGACGGGGCCGTGCGCTCGGACCGATGTCCGGGCAACCACCGGGTCTCGGGCTGGCCGGCCCGACGATTGACCGCCCGGGCCAGCGTGAACAAGAGATCCGACAACCTGTTAATATAGGGGACCACGGTCGTGCTCAAAGTCGGATCATCCTCGGCCAGAGCCGTGACTCGGCGCTCGGCGCGCCGGCAAACGGTTCTCGCGACGTGCAACTGCGCTCCGGTCGCAGAGCCCCCCGGCAGGATGAAGGCATCCAGCGGGTCGAGTTCCCGGTCCAGGCGATCGATCCACCGTTCGAGGTCTTCCACCCGATGGGGGTCGAGCACGGGGATCGTCCCGCGGTCCACTTCGCGTTCCGGTCGGGCGGCAGCCAGCCTGGACCCGAGGACGAACAGATCCTCCTGGACCCGTTCGAGATCACCGGTACCGAGTGCGTCGTCGGGGTCCAGGGCCAGCACGACGCCGAGCGAGGCGTTGAGCTCGTCGAGGGTTCCGTACGCCGCCACGCGTGCGTCGTGCTTCGAGACTTCCAGCCCCCCGAAGAGCCTGGTGCGTCCCGCATCGCCCTTTCGCGTGTAGATCTTCACGGACCCACGACCTTTCCGCTTTCCGGCCGCTCGTACAGCTGGCGGGCGGACCGTATGTCCCGATCGGACAGGCGGAGATTGCGATTGCCCGGGTGCATCACGTCACTCGGGTCCTCGCTGTGAGGCAATCCAATGACGTGGCCGAGCTCGTGGATCGCTACCATGCGAACGAATTCATCGCTCATGACGCGCCCTCCCTCGTGCTCCGTCGCGAGGGTCACGACCGTCGACTCGAGCCATCCCTCTCCGTCAGTCTCCCAGTCGGTGGTACCGGCCTGGCTGCCCTCGAACCGGGATGTCCACCGGAACACCACGTCCGCGGCCGCTTCGTTTCTCGTGGGCCGAAAGACGAGAGGCAGGCCACTGACTTCATTCCAGATTTCCATGGCGCGACTGGCCTCGGCCCAGTAGGCCGGACGCCCCGGGGGAGGATCTGTGAAGTAGACCCAGAGAATCCGCTCCGCGTCCGCGCTCGTGTGCCATAGGGGAAGTCGTTCCTCGGGACGGTCCCGGCCGCTGACGTAAGCTTCCGCGGGTGGAACGACTGCCGGACCTGAATAGTCGGCCTGAGCGGACAACAGGGCAGGCGATCCGAGACCGATGGCGAGCCCCGCGCCGACCAGCCAGGCACGGCCCGGGTGCGTCCGTCCTCGCATCCTGCTCGACGCTCTGTCCTCGATCGGTCTCTCCGTCGGTTTCAAAGATAGTCCGCCTGCCAGGGTGCATCAGCTCCGCTGAAGGCGGCGGTCCAGCGACGTTCGACTTCACGCGCCGCGGTGTTTCTCAGCCGGTGCGCAGCCTCGTGCTCCGCTTGCCCCCCACGCTCGACCCGCACGGCGGAAATCTCGAGCGATGGGTGCGGCACCGAAGTCCGACCGGCGTGGTCCGAGATTGCGGTCAGCCACGCCGGCGCCGGACGCCGACCCGCGGCCTTCCCCTCGTCCGTCAGCAACCGCGCGACGCCCGTCGCGGGAAGCACTTCCAGCTTCCACGACTTGCCATCGCCATCCACACGTCGTTCGAGGTCCCGCAGACCGGCCGTAAGATAGCGGCGGCCCAACGTGATGCGGTAGGCGGCGCCCGTCGCGGGTCTCGACCGCCGTGATCCGGCGATGGGGGTCGCCTGCATTCCGTCGGCGCCCACCTCCTGAAAGTCGAGGTTCTTGTCGCCGGCCCACTGCAAGAGGGCGTCGGACCGGGTGGCTACGGAAGTCGAACCGCCGGCCAGACTGACGGACGCCGTCGGGGGGGCGGTGATGCCAGGGCTTCCGTGCCACATGAGCGATTCGAAGCGGGGTGCGCCGGCAAAGGCCGCTCCGGGATCGCGCAGACTCGCGCCCGCCAGCTCGAATCGGCGCAGAACTCTGGGCCGAGGCCAGAGTCTGAGCGTTACCGTCGTCAGAACGCCGAGGCGGGAGCGGCTGCCGCACAAGATTCTGGGCACGTCGTAACCCGCGACGTTCTTCATCACGGGTCGTCCCCATCGCGTGATGCGACCGTCCCAGAGTACGAGAGTGCAGGCGAGTACGTGCCGCCTCACCGGTCCGTAGCTCCCGTCGAACCCGCCCACCGGAGCCGCGGCGACCCAGCCTCCGACAGACCGATCTTCCGGCAAGCCGGCCAGCGGAAGCCAGAGCCCCGCCTCGGCGACGATGGACGAGAGCGCCGACAAGCGCATGCCGGAGCCCACCGTGATCGTCAGGTCTCCGGGCCGAAAGTCGACCGTATTCGACAGGGCTTCGGTGGAGACGCACAGTCGGGGCAGCGCTCCGAGTCCGGTGTCCGTCCGGTCCGGAGTCGTACCGGTGACGATCGGGGCTTCCCTCGCGAAAGCACCCTCTCCTGCCGACGCGACCCAGTCTCGCAGCTCGAGCTCAGAACCCGGTCGGAATGTCCTCACGGGCCCTCTCCGGTCGGCTCCGGGAGCAGCTTTCCGGGGTTGGCGAGTCCGAAGCGGTCCGTGTGGTCGCGCAGGCTCCGCATGACAGCGAGCTCCGCTTCACCGAAAACGAGCGTCATGTACGGCACCTTGTCAGCGCCCACGCCGTGCTCTCCCGTGATCGTTCCCCCGGCTTCGACGCAAAGCGCCATGATCTCGGCGCCCGCGGCACGCACCCGGAAGACCTGGTCCGGGTCGTTCCGATCGAACAACAGGTTCGGGTGAACGTTGCCGTCCCCGGCGTGAAAGAAGTTCGCCAGCCGAAGGTCGTGTCGCCTCGCGATTTCCCCGAATCGGGGTAACAGATCGGGAAGCGTCGAGCGCGGGACAGCGGCATCCTGCACGAACACGTCCGGCGCGAGGCGCCCCAGCGCGCCATAGGCCTTCTTCCTCGCCTGCCAGATCGCCAGGCGCTCCGACTCGTCGCGGGCGCGGCGGACTTCCCTGGCGCCGCATTCCATGACCGCCGTGACCGCTTCCTCCAGGTCCTCTTCCGCTTCCCCCGGCTCCCCTTCGCACTCCACCACGAGAGCCGCTTCCGTGTCCAGCGGGAGTCCAGCTGCGAACACGGAGGCTTCCACCACGGCGATCGTCGCGTGGTCCACGAGCTCCAGCGCTACCGGTACGATGCCCGCCTCGAAGATCTTCCCGACCGCCAGCCCCGCATCGGCCAGGCTGTCGAACAGGGCGAGGAACGTGCGCACTTCGGGGGCCACGGGGGCGAGATCGACCCTGATTCGGCTGATCACTCCGAGCGTGCCTTCAGATCCGGTGAACACACCAGCGAGATCCAGGCCCCCATCCTCGCCGCGGCCCACGACTACGGGCGTGCCGTCAGGGAGGATCACTTCGAGAGCGGCCACGTGGTCGCTCGTCACCCCGTACTTCAGGCAGTGGGGGCCACCGGAGTTCATCGCGACGTTGCCACCGATCGTGCAGGCCGCGGCACTCGCCGGGTCCGGCAGATACCGAAGACCGTACTTCTGGGCCGCCTCGTTAATCGTATCAGTGAGAGCGCCGGGCTCGACGAGAGCAGTTCGCCCCGACTCGTCCACTTCCAGGATCCGGTGCATGCGAGTGGTGCAGACGAGCACACCGCCGTCTGCCACTGCGCCGCCTGCCAGACCGGTTCCCGCTCCCCGGGTGACGAACGGAACCCTCGCTTCGTGAAGCAGTCGGACGACGCGGATGAGTTCGTCCCGGTCGCTCGGAAACACGGCGGCGTCGGGAAGCCCGCGGGATGTAGTCAACGCGTCCGATTCGTACGCCACGAGCCGGTCCGGATCATCGATCAGCGCACCCGGGTGGATGGCGGCCCGTAGAGCTGACAGGAGACCGGCCGGCAAGGCCCGTTCGGAGGACATGGCTCGACGTTAGGCGAGGCCCGGGAAACCGGCAAGCGCGGGCTGATTCGGGTTGACACACGGTGGGTCGAGGGCTACCATCGTGGGCCCGATGCGGGGTGGAGCAGTCTGGTAGCTCGTCGGGCTCATAACCCGAAGGTCGCAGGTTCGAATCCTGCCCCCGCTATTGAGTTGGATCCGCCCCTCTACCTGGCCGCGCCAGGCGGGGCGATTTTCTTGCGGATCCGGGTTGTTTGACAACGTATTGGGTGCCTGTGGGTCGTCCGGTCGTCTTGCCAGGGCTCGATGCCTGCGGCGGAACACCGGGCGGCGAGTTAGTGATCGGCAACGCATTCCGGGGTAGCTCAGAGGCCAGAGCGGGTGGCTGTTAACCACTAGGTCGTGGGTTCGAATCCCACCCCCGGAGCTCAGCAAGCGACGCCGCGTACGAGCAGAAAGTCGGGCCACCGGGCTGGGTAGCTCAGTTGGTAGAGCACCGCGCTGAAAACGCGGGTGTCGGCGGTTCAAATCCGTCCCCAGCCATGCCGGAGCCAAGGGGCGTAGCTCAACTGGTAGAGCACCGGTCTCCAAAACCGGCGGCTGGGGGTTCGAGTCCCTC
>CANPVW010000287.1 GCA_947581745.1 Candidatus Benthicola azotiphorus | reverse complement strand
AGCAGCTCGTGTGGCGGGGATCGGCGAACGGGACCCTCGACCCCAGCGCCAGCACCCAGAAGAAGACGGAGAACGCGAACGAGGCCGTCACGAAGATCCTGGCGAATTTCCCGCCGCAGAAGGGTTCCTGATAGGCGATTCCGGTCTTCGGTCCGTGTGATCCGCCGGGAACGACTGACCGCGTCCCGGCGGGCGCTCGCAAAGGCGATGCCCGCCCACGCGCCTCGAGACCCGATGCCGTATAGCGCATGCCCCGGACGATCGAACGCGCGGGTCGCTTGAATCTTCGGTGCCGAGGAGGACTTGGCATTGCGGCGCTGTTCCTGGCGCTCTCCCCGGGGCCGCTGCACGCCCAGAAGTCGGATTCGGTCATCGTCAGGAACGGTGACCAGATGGTGGGCGAGATGAAGGGGCTGCAGCGAGGTCAGCTCGAGTTCAAGACCGATGCGATGCAGACGGTCTACGTCGAGTGGCCGAAAGTCAGCTCCGTCAACACGATCAAGATCTTCGAGATCCTCCTCGAAGACGGCACCATGTACTTCGGGACGCTGCGCCGGGCGCCCGGCGATTCGGTGCTCATCCGGGCGGATTCACTGGCCCTGACCGTGCCCACGCAGTCCGTCGTCGAGCTGCAGCGGATCAAGTCCAGCTTCTGGGATGCTCTCGACGGGAACTTCAACCTCGGGCTGGACTTCACTCAGCAGAACGCCAAGACCGACCTGAGCGTCAGCGGCGAAGTCAAGTACGCGGTCAGGCAGCAGGGGAGCTCCGACCAGGGTTTCCGGTTCGCCGAGGGACTCAACATCACGAAGCTGACGTTCAACACCAGCTTCAGCCGGCAGGACAGCACCGAGGACATCGAGCGACTCCAGGTATCTCTCTCGCACGCGAAACAGCTCCAGAACAAGTGGTTCTGGGTGGTCACGCTGGGGGCGGAGCGCAACTCGCAGCTCAGCCTGGACTACCGGATGGGCGTGGCGGGGGGCGCGGGGCGATCTCTCGTGCAATCGAACAGGCTCGACCTCGGTCTGTGGCTCGGGCCGAGCTACGCCCTGGAGCAGTTCACGGGGGAGGAGCCCGACAGCTCGGTCCCGCTGGTGTTCGCCGCCGACGCCGACTACTTCACCTGGGGATCGCTCGACACCACGCTGTCGAGCCAGCTGCAGGTCATACCGATCCTCGATCAATGGGGCAGGTGGCGGATCAACTTCTCGTTGAACGCCGACCGGGAAGTGGTCAAGAACTTCTACGTGAACGTCGGGATCACGGAAGCCTACGACAGCCAGCCGGCGGCCGATGCCAACAAGAACGACTTCAGCTTCACGACGTCCTTCGGCTGGAAGTTCTGATTCGGATTCGAGCAGCGCAGCCCGACGGCCCGTCGGGAGCCGGCAGCAGATCCCTCCGTCAGCCTTCCCGCGTCCCGAGCAGCCTGTTGTACAGCCAGGCGAACACGGCTCCGCCGATCGCGCCATCCACCACGGCGTACAGGCTGCCGAGGATCACCGAGCCGAATCCGCCGGGCGCGTAGCCCGGGTACACGCCGTCCATCAGCTCGAGAAAAGCCACCCCGTACGTCGGCCAGATCTGCTGGGCGCCGGCGACGAGGAAGAAGGCTGCGGCCCACAGGATGCCGAACGTGAGAGCCGTGGTTCGAACGCAGAACCGCATCGGATCCTCCGCGTGAAGTGAGGTCCCGCCCGCCCGACGGGGACACGTGCAATGTAACGATCGCCGCCGGCCGAGACGATCAGAGCGCGGCCAGAGCCGCCTCGAAGTCCGCCACCAGGTCCGCGGCGCCTTCGACACCGGTGGACACCCGTATGAGACCGTCCGCCACCCCGACCTGCCGGCGTTCGTCGGCCGTGAGTCCGGCGTGTGACGTGGCCGCGGGCATGGTGACCAGCGTCTCCACGCCACCCAGGCTGGGCGCCACGATCGCGATCTCGACGGCGTCCAGGAACTTCTTCGCCGCCTCCGCTCCTCCGTCGAGCTCGAAGCTCAACATGCCACCGAATCCGTCGAACAACCGCGCGGCCCGCTCATGTCCGGGGTTGGAAGGCAGTCCCGGGTAGTTGACGCGCGCCACGGCCGGGTGCGCCTCCAGGGCCCGTGCGAGCGTCAGGGCGCTCTCGTTCTGTTGCCGCACCCTCACGGCCAGGGTCTTGAGTCCCCGGTGAAGCAGGAAGCAGGCGTGCGCGTCGAGCGAGCCACCGAGGTAGTTCATCATCCGCTTGACCCGGGCGACCAGGCCGGCGCGCCCGATCACGGCCCCGCACACGATGTCGGAGTGTCCATTGAGGTACTTGGTGCCGCTGTGCAGGGAGAGGTCGAACCCCAGCTCCGTCGGCCGGAAGTTGACGGGGCTGGCGAACGTGTTGTCGATCACGGAGATCAGGCCATGCTCGCGGGCGAACGCGACGACGCTCTCGAGATCCGCCACCTGCACCAGCGGATTGGTGATCGTCTCGACGTAGATCAGCCGGGTCTCCGGCCGCAGGGCCTCTCCCCAGGAACCGGGCCGCTCCCCGTCCACGAAGTCGCACGTCAGGCCGTGCCGCGCGAACTCGCGTCGCGCGTAGTCATAGGTGCCACCGTACAGGCAATCCTGGAAGATCACGTGGTCGCCGACCGACAGGAGGGAGTGAAACACGGACGTGATCGCCGCCATGCCGCTCGCCGCCACGAGAGCGGCCTCGGCTCCCTCCAGAGCGGCCAGCTTGGCGCTCAGCACCGCATGGTTGGGGGAGTTTCCGAGTCGCATGTACTTGATGTCGTGGTACGCCTCGCCTTCCACCGACTCGAAGTTCGCGGACTGGAAGATCGGCAGCTCCACGGCGCCCTCGATGCCAGGGCGGATCTCGCCCGCGTGGATGAGCCGGGTATCGAGCGATCGGCGGCTAACTCCCATGTCGCGTATCCTCCGTGCGAGGTGACAGCTGTTCGACGGACAGTATCGCGGTCGGCCGGCCGCCGGCCAGTGCCCGCGCGCCCCTTCTGGACTCCGGTCGGGCGCCGCGGTAGTCTGCGTCGGGTGCGGCGTCACGCGGCGCCCCGATCGTGGGAGGCAGGACACATGCTCGGAAGGCAGGTGCTCATCCCGCTCGGCCTGTGCGCGAGCCTCATGACCGCGACGGAGCTGGAGGCACAGGCAGTCCGGGGGCGGCTGCTGGATGCCGACTCCGGAGAGCCCGTCGCCGGAGCCCTCATCCTGCTCGTCGACGCCGGTGGAACCGAGGTCGCCAGCACGGTGACCAGCGCACGCGGGACCTACCAGGTTCAGGCCCCGGGAGCCGGCGTGTTTCGTCTGCGAGCGGAGAGGATAGGCTTCCAGAACTCCTATTCGGGCGAGATCAGGCTTCTCTCCGGGCAGACCCTGACCGAGGAGCTGACGGCTTCGTCGAGCGCCATCGTGCTCCCCGTCCTCTCCGTCGAGAGCGGGTCCGAGTGTCGCGTGCGACCGGAGGAGGGCGAAGCGACCTACGTTCTGTGGGAGGAGGCTCGCAAGGCGCTCGAGGTCACGGAGCGGACCACCGCCGCCTACCGGTTCGACGCGGTGATGTACCAGCGGCACGTGAATCTGTGGGGCGAGCCGCTGGAACAGGGAGACGTGGAGTTCGTGTCCTACGCCGGACGACACCCGTTTCGCAGCGTCCCTATCGAACAGCTCGAGGAGCAGGGTTACGCGCGGCATGCCGAAGAGGGGACCTACTATTACGGACCGGACGCGGAGGTGCTGCTGTCGGACCAGTTTCTGGACTCCCACTGCTTCCGTTACCGCACCGGCGACGACGACGTGGTCGTCGGCCTCGCGTTCGAGCCCGTGCGACAGGTCACCGGTCGGGTGGACGTGGAGGGCGTCCTGTGGTTGCAGCGCGAGACCGCGCAACTCCGGACGCTGGAATTCCGGTACACGGGCGTGCCCCGGCCCACGAACCTCGGCACGGGCCCCGGTCCGTACGGCCAGCTCGTGTTCGACCAGCTGCCGGGGGGTGGATGGATCGTGCGGGAGTGGTGGATCCGCACGCCCACCGGTTCCCGCCAGCGGGGAGTGCAGACGTACGTGACGTACGCGCAGCAGGGCGGGCGAGTGAACCGGACGGAGCCGCTCAGGAACGTCTCCGTTGATCGGCGGCCGGTGCCCTCGGTGTACGGTCCGCCGCCTGCCCCGGACAGCTCCGGCACGCCATGATCGGCGCTCTCATCGCCGGCCTGTCCGCGGGTGCGATCCACGTTCTCGCCGGACCCGATCACCTCGCGGCCGTCGCACCACTCGCCGCCGATCGTCACAGGCGACCCTGGACGGCCGGGATGCTGTGGGGCCTGGGGCACGCAGGGGGCGTCCTGCTCGTCGGCATCGCGGCACTGGTGCTGCGCGAGGTGCTGCCGCTGGAGCGACTGTCGGCTTCGAGTGAACGGCTGGTCGGGCTGGTGCTCATCGGCATCGGCGTGTGGGGCATCCGGCAGGCGGCGCGGCACAGGGTGCACGTTCACGAGCACGGTCACGACGGCCACCGGCACGCGCACGCCCACGTGCACCCCCGGCATACGGCTCATCACGGGGCATCGCACGCTCACGGCGACGCGGCCGCGCACACGCATGCTCCGACGCGGGCCGCCTTCGGCGTCGGCATCCTGCACGGCCTGGCCGGAAGCTCGCACTTCCTCGGGATACTCCCGGCGCTCGCGCTTCCCACCCGCTCGGTCGCCATCGCGTACGTGGTCGCCTTCGGAGCGGGGACGATCGCCGCAATGACACTGTTCGCAGCGTTGATCGGTTGGGTCGCGAAGCGGTTCTCGAAGGGCGGGGCCCGGCTGTACCGGGCCCTTCTGTACACGTGCGGCGGGGCGGCGATAGCGGTGGGCATCGTGTGGCTCACGGTCTGACGGGAGAGGCGATGACCGACAAGCGACGCTACGGTGACGAGGACGCCAAGAGGGTCCTGCGGCGCGCCGCGGAGCTGCAACACCAGTCCGCCGTGCCCGCGTCGGAGGGGGACGGACTGAGCGCGACGGATCTGGAGCAGGTAGCTCACGAGGCGGGCATCGACCCCGTCTACGTGCGGCGGGCGATCGCCGAATCACCCGGTTCTTCGGCCGAGCGCGAGCGCTCGACATTCCTC
The DNA here is from genome assembly GCA_947581745.1 of Candidatus Benthicola azotiphorus. Taxonomy (GTDB): domain Bacteria; phylum Gemmatimonadota; class Gemmatimonadetes; order Palauibacterales; family Palauibacteraceae; genus Benthicola; species Benthicola azotiphorus. Next base: position 11,231 of record CANPVW010000287.1, on the reverse strand, counting down.
GGTGAAGCGAGGGCGCTGGAAATCGAGGAGGTCCTTCAGGGCGAGGTCGGCGCGGACTCGCGAGAGCGGATGCTGGAGGAGGTCCAGCGGGCGTTCGCCGACGGCGGTGCGGTGACCCGCACCGAGAGGTCCGTCACCTGGACCGCCTCCACGAGGCTCGCGAGCAGCCGGCTGTCCAGCCTGGTAGTGGCGATCAGCGCACGCGATCGGCAGACCGAGATCCGCATCATAGAACGTCTCGACAACCTGTCCACGGCCCTCTTCGTGGGGCTCGGGTTCGGCGGGAGCGCAGTCGGCGTCGCCATTTCCGGTGCGGTGGGGATGGGCGAGTTCGGGAATCCGCTCGTCTTCGCGGCCATGGCCGTCACGGCCGTGGGAGCCTTCTTCGGCACGGCGCGCTCTCTCTATGCGCGAAGCGTGCGGAAACGACGGCGCGAGCTGCAGCGGCTGCTGGGCCGGTTGGTCGACGTCAGCATGTCGGATCCGCGTCTCGAGGTGGCGACCGGGTCTGCCGACCCGCCGGCGGAATCGTAGCGGCCGAAGGGCTCGAATCCCGGAGCGAGTCCCTAAGGCCCGGGCGGAAGCTCCACCAGCTGGCCGAGCTTGCGGTCCCACTCCTCGGGAACGAGCCGTGCCATCCCGGCATCCGGGGTGAACGTCATCTCGCCGAAATAGACACGATCGGGCAGGCTGTACAGATCCACCCGGACGAGCCGGAAGCCCGCCGACAGCTCGCGCGCCACGTGGAGCATCTCCCCGAGGTTTCCGGGCCGCGGCGGGTCGACGGGACTGGGTGGCGCATCGGCCTTGTGGAACGGAAGTCGATTCCACTCCGTGTCGTAATAGTTCCTCTTATGGTCCGTGAACCGGTCCATGTCGACCTGGATGAACTGGGTCTCACGCCCCGATTCGCGCAGGCACCAGATCTTGTAGTCGTCGGGGATTCCGCCGTGTGCGTCCTGCAGCAGCTCCTCGATCACGAGGCGCCGTGGAACGTGACGGTAATGCCACTCGCGCTTGTGCGCGTGATAGGAGCGGGCCAGCCAGTCCCCGAGCGTCCGCTTCGCCCGTTCCCAGTCCAGTGAATGCCGGTCGGAGACGATCAGGTTCCAGCCGCTGCCGTGGGCCGCCTTGATGATGAAGCGGTCGGGCAGGGCTTCGAGATCGATGTCCTCCGGATCCGTGAACACACCCAGCAGAGGCACCAGGTATTTCTCTCCCACCCTGGCCCGCACGTAGTCGCGGACGGAGACCTTGTCGGAACAGCTGACGCGGCGCGGGTCCCGTTGCCGCAGGTTCAGCCACAGGATCTTCTCGTTCAGGGTCGTCGGGTGGTCGAGGTCGGGATCACGTCCGAGTTGACCGCGGTACTTGCGGCGGATGCGCGTCTCGTCGTCCTCCCACAGGAGCTTGAGCCCCTCCTGCAGGCTTCGAATGCGGCGACGCGTCTTCAATCGCACCGGATCACCCCCGCGACGCTTCGGCTGGACCGAGATCCCGGCTGATCATAGTCCGGGAGCGCCGCGGGGTACAGACGGGTCGGGACTGCCCCGGCCTACTCCTCCCGGAGCACGATGACAGGATCCACCCGGGTGGCACGCCGTGCCGGAAGCCAGGCGGCCAGGAGCGACACGACTACCAGGAACAGCGCGAAGCCGCCGTACGTCAGCGGATCGGCCGGGCTCACGTCATACAGGATGCTGGCCATCATGCGGGTCAATCCGAATGCCGCGACGAGTCCGATCGCGATGCCGGCCAGAGTCAGTGAAAGCCCCTGTCTCGACACCATCCGCACCACGTCGCCGGCCTTCGCACCGAGCGCCATCCGGATGCCGATCTCGCGCAGGCGCTGCACCACCGAGAAGGACATCACCCCGAAAATGCCGATCGCCGACAGGAACAGCGCGATGCCGCTGAACACCGAAAGGAGGTCGCCCATGGCGCGGCTGCCCGCCATCGCCTGGTCCACGTAGCCCTCCATCGTCTCGATGTCGGTCAGCGGGACGTCGGGATCCATGGCCGCGAGCTCCCGCCGCACGAGCTCGGTCATCGCCAGCGGGTCGCCGGCCGTCTTCACGAGGACGTACATGGATGTGGTCCAGTTTCGTCCGCTCTGCTGGATCGGCACGTACAGCTGAATGCGCGACGGATTCTCGAGCTCGTAGTGTCGGGTGTTGCGGGTGACTCCGATGACCGTCCGCCAGATGCGGGGCGCATCGCCGTCGTGCCCGTCAGCGACCTCTTCCGTTTCCCAGGTCACGCGCTTTCCGATAGGGTCCTCGCCGGGCCAGAATTCCTCCGCCATCCGCTCGTCCACGACGACGACGCGGCCGTTTCCCTCACGGTCCGCGGTCGTGAAACCCCGTCCGCGCAGGATCGGGATTCCGAGCGTCTCGAAGTGGCTCGGCGTGATCATGTGGAAGAGAACCGACCGTCCGTTTTCCTGGACGATCTCGACGCCTTCGGGATAGATGTAGTTCTCCCAGCTGTTTCCCTGCAGGGGCACGATCTGCGACAGCGATGCCGAGGTCGCGCCCGGAAGGGCCTCCACCCGGTCGATGAACTCCTGGTAGAACGCCCACGCCGCTTCCTTCCCATCGTACTTGATCCGGGGAAGCTGCACTCGCGCCGTGAACACGTTCTCGGGGTCGAAGCCCTTGTCGACCTTCCGAAGTTGCGCGAGGCTCTGGATCATCAGGCCGGCACCGATCAGGAGCACCAGCGACAGTGCCACTTCGGCGATCACGAGGCCCGAGCGCAGGCGCTGGCGTCCCCTCCCCACCGATCCCCGGCTGCCCTCCTTGAGCTCCTCGGCCAGGTCGGGTCTCGCCGCCCGGATCGCCGGGGCGATGCCGAACACGAGCCCGGCGACCGCCGCCGCCACGAAGGTGAACAGGAGAACGTTGACGTCCATTCCGATATTCCCTCGCACCACGCTCGGGAGGCTCGAGGGAAGGACCTGAAGCAGGAGCCGGATGCCGATCCAGGCGAGACCGAGGCCCAGCAGGCCTCCGATCATCCCGAGCACCACGGATTCCGTGATGAACTGACGGAGCAGGCGACCCTGACTGGCTCCGAGGGCCGTGCGGAGAGCCGTTTCTCTGCGCCGGCTCTCGCCTCTCGCGAGAAGAAGGCTGGCCACGTTGGCGCACGCGATGAGGAGCACGAATCCAACGGCCGCCATCAGGATCCACACCTGGCGCCGGAGGTCTCCCACGTAGGCGTCCGAGATCGACTGGAGACGGGGCACCGCCTGCTGGTCTCCCTCCATTTCGGTGATCCCCGCGGCGATCCGATCCAGGTCCGCCTGCGCGGTGGCCATCGGGACGCCCTCCGCCAGCTTTCCGATGGCCCAGGTGCCCTGTGAACAACCCCGCTGCTCCCAGCACATCTGCTCGGAGTAGTATCCCATCGGCACGAAAATGTCGGTCTCGGCCGACGGGAAGGCGAATTTCGGCGGCATGACGCCGACCACCGTGAAGGTCTCACCGTCCAGCACCAGGGTCTTTCCGAGCGCCGCCGGGTCGCCTCCGAAATGTCGCTGCCAGAATCCGTAGTTGATCACGGCAATCGGTGCGGCGCCGGCCCACGTTTCGTCCGACTGGATCACCCTTCCGATGTGGGGCGGCACGCCGAGGGTCTCGAACCAGTCGCCGAGGATCATCCGCGTCACCACCATCTCCGGTCGTTCGCCGCCCGTGAGAGTGCGAGAACGTGATGCGTTGGCGCCGAAGCTCTCGAACGTCGTGTTCTGTTCGCGCCAGTCCTTGAAGTTCGGGATGGACAGGGAGATCTCGAATCCGCTCGGGCCGATCACGTCGGGCACCACGAGGCGCTCCTGGTCGGCTACCGGGAGGGGCCGCAGAAGCACACCGTTGACCACGCTGAAGATCGAGGTGTTGGCGGCGATGCCGAGCGCGATCGTCAGGACGGCGATCGCGGTGAAGCCCGGACGCTTGCGGAGCATCCGGATGGCGTATCGAAGGTCCTGTCTCAGCAAGCCCATGGCGCATCCTCCCGTTGAGTCCCCATCCGATCCCACGCCCGGAGCCGACCCGGACCCTAACTGGCATTAGACTCCATCTCCAGTATGAGGGTTGGAACCGCTCGAATGGAAGGGCGGCCGCGAGGGAAAGTCATCGGGCTCCTCTTGACGCATCAATATTTCTAGTTACATTGATATTTATGAACGACGAGACGTCGGTCCTCGAGGCCGGGCTGGAACGCGTGTTCGGGGCTCTTTCAGACCCCAAGCGCCTGCGGATCCTGGAGCTGCTGCGTTCGGGAGAGTGCTGCGTGTGCGACCTGGCCGGCTCGCTCGGCATCCGGCAGTCACTGCTCTCCTTCCATCTGAAGACGCTGCGCGACGCCGGCCTGGTCCGCGATCGGAAAGACGGGAGGTGGGTGCACTACGGGCTCAACGAGGAAGCTCTGACGGAGGCGAGTGGCTACGTGGAAGGCCTGGCGCGGGACGCGAAGCACGGCGTCGGATCGCAGTGCTGTCGTCATTCGGAGAACTGAGCTGAAGCACCGGGATCCGTGGGTTCGACCACCCGGTGCCAAGGATACCCCTGCCGTGAGGTGAACGATGTCGGACGCGAACGTGAAGGCGGTGGTTCGGGAAAAGTACGCAGAGGCTGCGCGACGGGTGACCACGGAAGGGAGGACCTCCTGCTGCGGCCCCGCCGGACAGGAATCCGGCTGCTGCGGCGGGGTCTCTTCCTCGGCGCCCGACCTGCGGGACCCGGTCACGCGCGACCTGTATGCGGAGGAGGAGAAGGAGGAGCTTCCGGCCGATGCGTTGGCCGCGTCGCTCGGCTGCGGCAATCCTACCGCCCTGGCGGAGCTCGAGCCCGGTGAGGACGTGCTGGACCTGGGATCCGGCGGGGGAATCGACGTTCTGCTCTCGGCCCGCCGCGTGGCGCCCGGCGGCACGGCCTATGGCCTCGACATGACGGACGAGATGCTGCTCCTGGCCCGCAGGAACCAGCGCGCCGCCGGGGTGAAGAACGCCCGCTTCCTGAAAGGCGAGATCGAAGCCGTCCCGCTCCCCGACGCGGCGGTGGACGTGATCATCTCGAACTGCGTGATCAACCTCTCGGTGGACAAGGCCAGCGTCCTGCGGGAGGCGTTCCGCGTTCTACGCCCGGGTGGACGCTTCGCGGTGTCGGACATCGTGCTGCGCGGCGACCTGCCGGAGGGTGTACGGAAGAGCCTCGAGATGTGGGCCGGGTGCGTGGCCGGGGCCCTCGAGGAATCCGAGTACCGTCGACTCCTGTCGGAGGCCGGGTTCGTGAACATCGGGATCGAGCCCACCCGTGTCTACACGGCCGAAGACTCGCGCCAGTTCCTGGGTGACTGCGGAGTCGCCGAGGCGGATTTGCAGGCCGCCGAAGGGCGTATCATCGCGGCCTTCGTCAGGGCGAGCAAGCCGGCGTGAGAGCGGTGGCCATCCGTAGGGGTTCCTGAGATATTGGCTCCTTGCCAGCTCGAGACGCCTTTCCCCCTTCATGTGGAGCGAGAGCCAGTGAGACACGGGAGGCCATCGTCAGGTTCGGGTCGCGCCGTGGAGCGGTGGACGGCGATCGCGGCCCTCGTCCTTCCAGTCCTGGGGGCGGGCTGCACGTCCGAAGCCGCCGGCCTTCCGGCGGCCGACCTCGTCATGCGCTCGGGCCGTGTCGTGACGGTGGACGAAGCGCTCCCGGAGGCCGAGGCGATCGCGATCCGCGGCGACCGGATCGTGTTCGTTGGGAGCGACGAAGACGCGGAGGCCTACACGGGCGAGGAGACGCAGGTCGTCGACCTGGCCGGACGCCTCACGATACCCGGCTTCATCGAGGGTCACGCGCATTTCATGGCCCTCGGCGTCGCGCGCCTGCAGCTCGACCTGATGGATACCCGTTCGTACAGTGACCTGATCGAGCGGGTGGCCAGCGCCGTCGCCGAGGCCGAGCCGGGGGACTGGATCGTCGGGCGCGGCTGGCACCAGAGCAAGTGGGAACCGCCGCCCGAGCCTTCGGTGCGAGGGTTCCAGACGCACTCCGCCCTTTCCGCCGTGTCGCCGGACAATCCGGTGCTCCTGCGGCACGCCTCGGGGCATGCCTCGTTCGCCAACGCGCGCGCCATGGAGCTGGCCGGAATCACCGCAGACACTCCGGATCCCCCCGGTGGCGAGATCATTCGGGATGCGGATGGAAACCCGACCGGGATCTTCGTGGAGACCGCGTCCAGCCTCGTATCCGCTCCGTATGTCGCGTCGCGGGCGGCGATGTCGAAGGAAGAGATCCACTCCGAGAACCTCCGCGCGCTTCAACTGGCCGCCAGCGAGGCGTTGAGCAAGGGCATCACGACTTTCCAGGACGCGGGAGCCGACTCCGAGACGCTGGCGCTGTACCGCGAGGCGATAGACGCGGGCGATCTCGACCTCCGGCTGTGGGTCATGATCAGCGCCACCGTGCCGGACCTGGAAAGCGTCATGCAGGCCGAGCGGGTGGTGGGCTACGGTGACGACCGCCTGACCGTGCGGGCCGTGAAGGCATACGCCGACGGCGCGCTCGGCTCGCGGGGCGCCTGGTTGATGGAGCCATACTCGGACGATCCCGGCAACAGCGGCTTCAACACGGTGCCCCTGGCGGAGATCGAGCGGGTGACCCGCCTGGCGCTCCGGAACGACTACCAGGTCTGCACGCACGCGATCGGCGATCGCGCCAATCACGAGATCCTCGACCTGTACGAGGCGGCGTTCGCCGCGGCACCGGAGGCCTCGGAGGACATTCGCTTCCGCATCGAGCACGCCCAGATCCTGGATCCGGCTGATGTGCCGCGCTTCGCCGAACTCGGAGTGGTGGCGGCGATGCAGGGCATCCACGCGATCTCCGATGGCCCGTGGACGCCCGACAGGCTCGGCGAGGAACGCACGCGGGAGCGGGCCTTCCAGTTCCGCGCCCTGATCGACTCCGGGGCCACCGTGATGAACGGAACGGATGCGCCGGTCGAGGACGTGGACCCGATACCCTCCTACTTCGGGAGCGTGGTGGGCCGAATGAACAACGGGGAAGTGCTCAACCCGGACCAGCTCATGACTCGCATGGAGGGATTGCGAGCCTACACGATCAACTCCGCCTACGGAGCGCACGAGGAAGGCATCAAGGGATCACTGACCGTGGGTAAGCTGGCCGACATCGTCGTTCTCTCCAGGGACATCCTCGCGGTCCCGGCCGACGAGATACTCGACGCCAGGGTGGACCTCACCATCGTGGGCGGCAAGATCGCCTACACACGCCCCGGGCCCTGACCGAAACGGTGTTCGCTTCCGGGACACCGATTCCTCCCACCGGACACTTCCAGGCTCCTCTGCGGGGCTCGACAACACTCATATGTATATTTGCGACAAGTACTTAAGACAATATTCTCCGCTGGCACGCCCGTTGCATTTCTATCTCCCCGGCACCGTGTGGTCCGCTGGAAGGAAGTGTCGGCGAGTGGGAGACGATGTCGTTGGGTTCACTTCCGACCGGCGGACCCTGGATACTCCGGCTTTCCGAGCGGAGGTCGGTGCAAGCGGAATGACCGGGTGGTTCGGGTCCGCGTGAGCGGTACCCGCCGCGCCTCGAGGAGTGGGGTGCGGAGCCAGGAGCTGGTTCGGTCCGTCGGCAGGGCCCGGATCGCCGGTCAGCTGGAGGGGGTCTTCGTTCAGATCCCCGACCGGCGAGACAGCCTCACCACCAGGGGCGAGAAGGGGTCGAATCGGGTGCCGCCCCACCCCTCGACCGTCGACCTTCTCGCCCCACCCCACCTTGAACGGCCCCGCGACCCACCTTGACAGTCCCCGTCGTCGAGTCGACCTTGGGACGCCCTTGCAGGCTCTGATCGTCCGGCATCACCGAGGCAGAGGGTTCCGGACGCTGCTTCCACAAGCACGGATAAGACATCGCAGATCGTGTGCGACAATGTGCGCACGTCGTTCTGGTACGCCCCGCACAATTCCAGGAGAAGAGGTAGCGCCCTATGAAGAAGCTGATCGTTGGATTCGCCGCACTGGCGTTCGTGATGGTTCCGCAGGCCCTGCGCGCCCAGGACATGGACGAGGCGCCCGAAACGGTGGTCGTGACCGTTTCCACCACTCACGTGCCGATCGGTGAGGACCGGGGGAAGTTCATGGAGTTCGTCGAGCGCGTCGTCGCGCCACAGGCGAGGGCCAACCCGAACGTCCTCGCCTTCCACGTCCTGCAGCACTATTACGGCTCGAACTCGAGCGATGTCCAGATCGTCCGCGTGTACAAGGACCTGGCCGGGATCGAGGCGCCGTGCGGAGATCCGTGCAGGACCTGGGCGGAAGCCAACCTCCCCCAGGAGGGCGCGGAAGGATACGACGAGCTCCGGGCGCTGGGTGACCTGTACTTCAAGTACTTCGCGCAGCACTCGGACGAGATCTACACGTCGCGCACGGACCTGTCCAAGATGTAGCCGTCGCTCCGCTCGGGATTTCGCCGGCCGCCTCCACGGGGCTGGCAGCCGGCGAAGCCCCGCTCTTGTAGCTCCCGAGGTTCCCCGCCAGTATTTCCGCGAAGCACTCTCCGCGTACCAGGACCGGGCCACGACGCCGCGCGCGTCGTCCCCGGGTAAAAGCACACATCGGAGGCCCCATGCGCCGTTTCGTCACTCTCATACCTGCCGCACTCCTTCTGCTGCTCGTTTCGGTCGGGCCGGCCACCGCACAGGACCGCGCATCTCTCCTCGATGCCCGCCGCCGGGACGTGCTGCACGAGGCGCTCAGCGGCGAGATCGCGAAGGACCACGTGATTCAGATCACGCGGCACCACCGCGTCCAGGCTTCGAGAGGGTACCGCGATGCCGCCGAATACGTCCTGGCGCAGCTCCGCGCGTACGGGTTCTCGGATGAGGATGCGTGGATCGAGTCGTATCCCTCCGATGGCCGGATCGAGTACCAGACCTGGCAGTCGCCCTCGGGTTGGGACATCGACCGGGCCGAGCTTCGCATGGTCGAGCCGTCCGACGAGCGCCTGGTCGGCTACCCGGAGGTGGCCATGAGCCTGATCACCTACTCCAACCCCGGTGACGTCACGGCCGAGCTCGTGTGGGTGGGCGCAGGGACGGCCGAGGCCGACTACGAAGGGAAGGACGTGGCCGGGAAGTTCGTGCTCGCCACCGGGTACGGCGGCGAGGTCCATAGGCACGCGGTGCTCGAGCACGGCGCCGCCGCCGTCGTCGCCTACCTGGACGACGACCGCGCCGCGGACCACCCCGACATGCTCCAGTACACGGGCATGTGGCCGCGTTCGGAGGAGCTCGAACGGGTCACGTTCGGGTTCAATCTCTCGAACCGGCAGGGTGAGAGGCTGCGCGCCCTGCTCGAGTCGGGTCAGCGGGTCGTGTTGAAGGGCAGCGTCGAGGGGACCGGACTCGAGCCGTACTTCCTCGACGTGGTGGTGGCCCGAATTCCGGGTTCGACGCGCCCGGCGGAGGAGCTGGTCCTCAGCGCGCACCTCGACCATCCGAAGGAGTCCGCGAACGACAACGCCAGCGGTTCGGGCGCGATCCTGGACATCGCGGTGACCCTGCACCAGCTGATCGGCGCGGGCCGCCTCGAGCAGCCCGAGCGAACGGTCCGATTCCTGTGGGTGCCGGAATGGTACGGGACGCAGGCCTACCTCGATGCCCACCCTGAGATGGCGGGGCCTCCGCTGGGCGGAACCTGGCTGGCGAATCTGAACATGGACATGGTGGGAGAGAACCTGGAGCTGCTGCACTCGAGGATGATCCTCACCCGAACGCCATCCTCGATACCGTCGGCTCTCAACACCGTCGTCTCGGAGATGGCCCGCATGGTGGACGGAATGAACGTGCGGACGCCGCGCGGCAGCCGGTCCGCGTTCAACTGGCGCGTCACGGCTTACAGCGGCGGCAGCGACCACATGCAGTTCATCGATCGGAAGATCCCGGGCGTGATGATCGGTCACAGTCCCGACTACACGCACCACACGTCCGACGACACGCCGGACAGGGTGGACCCGGTGGAGCTGGAACGAGCCGAGATCCTCGCCGCCGGGACGACCGTCTATCTGGCGAGCCTGAGCGAGACCGAGGCGCTGGACCTCGTCGACGCGGTCGCGGCCGGGTCGCTGGAGCGGATCGGGGCCGCGGCCCGGACGGCGCGTCAGCTCGAGGACAGGGGGGCGGCCGGTGCGGATATTCCCCCACCCGGCGAGGTCGACAACCACCTGACCCAGGTCGCCGGGTGGGAGCGCGAAGCGCTCGAGTCGGTCCTGTACTTCCACGACTCGCCGCCCGTGCGGCAGGCGGTGGAGAGGTGGACGTCCCGCCAGCGGGACCTGGAGGCCTCGATCCGGACTGATCTGGCCGACCGGCCCGGGGCCGTCGAATCCGGTTCACCGGAGCTCCGGCCCGCTGACGAGCGAGTCCCGCTTCGACTCACGCGGGGCCCCCTGGACTTCGGACTTCCGGCCAGCCGGCTGGAGCCCGAGGCTGCCGCCTGGTACTCCTCGCCCGACTTTCCGCTGAGCGGTGATGCGCGGTTCGAGCTCGTGAACTTCATCGACGGCGAGCGCTCCGTCAGCGGGATCCGGAATGCCCTGAGTGCCGAGTTCGGGCCGATCGCGACGGCCGACGTGGCCCGCTACCTGGAAGATCTGGTCGCAGCGGGCGTCGTGAGGTGGGCGCCGTCCCGCTGACGAGTCGGCCGGGGATCGAACCGTGGCCCTTCAGGTCGCACGGGCGCGGGCGCGAAGGCGGCTCAGCAGCTCGAGCGCGAATCCGCCGGGTCGCCCGGTCCCGACCGCCCGTCCATCGAGGTCGACGATGGGCGTGACCTCCGCCGTCGTCCCGGCGATGAACACCTCGTCCGCCCGGTAGAGGTCGTCCGCGAAGACAGGTTCCTCCGCCACTTCGAAGCCCGCTTCGCGGCACAGCTCGAGGACGACGGCCCTTGTCACGCCGGGCAGGATGTAGTTGGTCAGCGGCGCCGTGTGCACGCGGCCTCTGAACACCGCGAACACATTGGTATGCGTGCCCTCCAGCGCCACGCCGTCCCGCACGAAGATCGCCTCCACGGCTGCCGCCTCGCGAGCGTCCTGGTTGGCCATGCAGTTCGGAATCAGGGCGACCGTCTTGATGTCGCACCGCGCCCACCGCTGGTCCGGAACCGTGATCGCCCGCCCTCCCTCCTCCGGGGCGTGGTCCGGTGCGAAGGG